>CAMJXI010000127.1 GCA_946409675.1 uncultured Lactobacillus sp.
TTTCCATTGGTGACTGGAGTTCAGACGTGTGCTCTTCCGATCTTCAATAGCTTTAAATCTGCTCGAGTTGAAACCTCTAACATGTTAAAGATTAAGGACTAGAAAAATGAGCGCAATCGAAAAATGGACCAGTCTTTGCAACTTTCAGTATCAGGTCAAAAATGAACTCCAGGCCAGTTTGAAACCCTTGGACCTAGATTTAAACGAGTACTTTGTCCTTTATTGGTTAAATAAAGAGGCCGATAAAACGCTGCGGTTTAACGAATTGGAAACGAAAATTGATTTATCGCAAAGCGCCTTGTCAAGAATGATTGGAAGGATGCGTGCAAAAGATTGTGGTGCAATCGAGCAGATTGTCTGCGAAGACGACAAACGCGGACGCTACCTTAAACTGACAGCTTTAGGTAAGACAAAACTGGAAGAAGCACAAAAAGTAGTGGATGAAGTTTTGACGGAAAGTTTTAAACAAGGAGGACTTAACTGATGAAAATATTTATTGCTGGTGGAACTGGCCGTGTAGCCACAGAATTAATCAAAGATTTACTCAAGGATGGTCACCAAGTTGTTGCGGCTGCCCGGCACCCAGAAAACGTTGCTGAACAAGGTAACCCAAACGTGACCGTTGTTCAGCTTGATTTAACTAAACCGGTCGCTGACATTGCTGCCGTAGTTGGCCAGGTTGATGCCATTTACTTTACCGCCGGTTCGCGTGGTAAGGACCTATTGCAGACCGACGCTTTTGGGGCGGTTAAGTTGATGCAAGCAGCTGAGTTAAACCACGTTAAGCGTTTCGTGTTGCTCAGTTCACTTTTTGCACTTGAACCCGAGAAGTGGAATGTTCCTGGTCTAAGTGATTTAACGGATTATAATATCGCAAAATTTTTTGCTGACAACTATTTGATTTCAAACACGAAGTTAGCTTACGCAATTTTACAACCGACTAATCTAGTTGAAAAAACTGGGAGTGGCTTGATCACAATTGACGCTGGAGGTCCTGGCGAAAATGCCATTGAAAATGTGGCAAAGGTCTTAGCAGATTTATTGAAATTCGATAATACGATTGGGCAAGTTATCAAAATGCGGGACGGAGAAACCTCAATCGAGCAGGCGTTAAAGGCAGTTAAATAAGGCAATCCCTAAGCAAAAATCAACCTTGAAGTTGGTTTTTTTATTTTTGGTAGAGCTATGATTTAGGACTGATTTTTGCTATGCTAAATTTTAAGGAGAAATTATGGCTGAACAATATTTTACAAGCGATCCAAGCGTCGAACACAATTATCAAACGATTGAATTTGAGCTAGGAAAGCTTCATTTAGCACTAAAAACGGACGCTGGCGTCTTTTCAAAGGCCAGAGTAGATTATGGTAGTACCGCACTTCTAAAGGCACTAATCGCCCAAGAATTGGACTTACCAGCTGGCAAAATTCTAGATCTCGGAACCGGCTATGGTCCGATGGGTTTAACTGCTGCCTTAACGTTTAAGGACAGAACTGTCGACATGGTCGATGTTAACCACCGAGCTTTAGAACTCGCCCAAGCAAACGCGCAGAAGAACAATATCAAGAATGTCCGCATTTTTGAGTCTGATATCTACCAAAACGTGACCGGCGAATACGCCCTAATTATCACCAATCCCCCAATCAGAGCGGGGAAGGAAGTCGTTAACCAAATCCACGCCGAAGCACTTAATCACCTAGTCGTTGGTGGGAGCATTATTACCGTACTCCAAAAGAAGCAAGGAGCACCATCTGCGAAGAAGCTTTTGGCAGAGACCTTTGGCAACGTCGAAATTTTGGCCCGGGACAAAGGCTATTACATTTTCCGGAGTGTTAAACGATGAATTTTACGAAGGAACAAAAAGAAACCTTGATGCAGCTGGCCTTTGACCAAGCCGACCTGGCGCAACAACAAAACGAGATTCCCATTGGGGCCGTTGTCGTTGATGCAGATGGGAATGTGCTTGGAACTGGGTACAATCGGCGAGAACTCGATCAAGACGCGATTAAACACGCCGAGGTCATCGCCATTCAAGAAGCGTGTGCCAAACTTGGAACTTGGCGGTTAGAGAACTGCGCGATTTTTGTTACACTAGAACCATGTCCGATGTGTGCCGGTGCAATTATCAATAGTCGTTTAGCCCAGGTTTATTATGGGGCACACGACCCTAAAGCCGGGGCAGCCGGTAGTGTGGTCAATCTTTTCACGGTTGAAAAGTTCAACCACCACCCGGAAGTTTTTCCCGGACTTTATGAAGGTAAAGCTTCTCAAATCTTGAAAGATTTTTTCGGGGCAATTCGTCAAAAAAGGAAAGCCGCTAAAGATTTAAAAAAGAACTAAGAAATCAACTGAATTCAACAAAATCACTGGTAAAAACCAAGAAATTAAGTTATGATAGTTGTTGCCGAAAGGCATGGGCAATGTTGCTCTTGTGAATCGTGTCAGATTCGGAAGAAAGCAGCACTAAGCAGGTTGTGGCATGTGCCCTTATTTAAACAATTACACTCTTAACCAACATTTGGTTAGGAGTTTTTTTTCAAACGAGGATAAAAAATGGCATATCAAGCACTTTATCGTAAATGGCGTCCGAATACATTCGCTGACGTGGTCGGCCAAGACGCGATTACTAATACTTTAAAGAATTCCATCAGAATCAATAAAATTAGTCACGCGTTTTTGTTTGCCGGCCCCCGCGGGACTGGTAAAACCAGTTGTGCCAAAATTTTCGCCAAAGCAGTCAACTGTTTGAACATTCAAGACGGGGAACCCTGTAACGAATGTGCCAACTGTCTTGCTGCTAACGAAGGCCGGATGAACGACTTAATTGAAATCGATGCCGCATCAAACAATGGCGTTGATGAAATTAGAGACATTCGCGATAAAGTTAAGTACGCCCCAACCGAAGGTAAGTACAAGGTCTACATCATCGATGAAGTCCACATGCTTTCGATGGGTGCCTTTAATGCGCTTTTGAAAACATTGGAAGAGCCACCAGAGCATGTCATCTTCATTCTGGCTACGACCGAATTACAAAAGGTACCCGCAACCATTATTTCGCGGACTCAAAAATATACTTTTAAACAAATCTCGACTGCTAACATCATCGACCGCTTGACCTTTATCTTAAACGTGGAAGGCGTGAAATACGAAGGCCGGGCAATTCAAGTAATTGCCAAGGTTGCTGACGGTGGGATGCGTGATGCTTTAAGTATCCTCGATCAGATTATTTCTTTTGAAAACAATGAAGTTACGTACGACGACGCCCTCGAGATCACGGGTTATGCTTCTCAAGAGAAGATTGAGACTCTCTTCTTACAACTCAACCAAACGGACACGACGGAAGCGTTGCAGTCCGTGAAAGAGCTGTTAGAAGACGGGGCCAACCCAAAGAACATCTTGATGGAAATTATCGACCTCTCCACCGAATCACTAGTTTATCTGAAGACCAATACCGGCTTGGAAGAGTTTTTATTAGAAGACTTTGCGACCAAAATCGCTAATGTTGAAGTGCCAACTATTCTGCGCGTAATTGAGTTAGCTAACGATGCTTTAAACGACTTACGTTTCACCAACCAACAAAATATTCCGTTGGATGTCTTCTGTGTGAAGGCTACTAGCCCACTAGAAGTCAACGAAGCAAACAATAGTAATAGCACCAGCAACGGCAGTTCTATTGATAACGACCAAATTACCGCACTTGTGGCAAAAGTCGCGCAACTTGAAAAACAAATCAAACAAATCTCTTCGGGTGCGCAGGTGAATGCTGCTGCAAGAACTAATGTACCAACCCACAAGAAAGCAACTAAGTCGCCGAGATCGGAAGAGCGTCGTGTAGGGAAAGAGTGTAGATCTCGGTGGT
>CAMJXI010000128.1 GCA_946409675.1 uncultured Lactobacillus sp.
CTCTTCCGATCTATTGCTGACGCCGAAATGTAGTTAAAAGGCAAACAAAAACAAGTTAACGAGGAGTAATCCTGGTTAACTTGTTTTTTGTAACTTAGAGAACTATTTTATTGGTTTACTGAAGCGTTCTTTGACGTTCAAAATGTCTTCGCGACTCTTTAATTCGGCCTCTTTACTCATGACCTTTTCTTCTCGAACTTGAAGCTCATTAGTCCGCATTAAAATGCGATTGTTGAGTTGCAACTCTTGAAGGATAGATACTTGTACTTCATCATTTGAAAGTGCGTCAGGATCACTTTTCTTCATGAATGTTTTTTGCATACCACGAATGACAATATAGACGGCAATCGCAGTAATCAAGAAGTTAATCATTTGACTGACAAAATGCCCCCAGCTAATAACAATCTCGCCTTGACCTAAAATAATTTTTTGGTTGACCAGGAGGACCGTTTTACCAGTAATTTTCGAAAGAATTGGGTCAAAAATATCGGTAATAAATGCTCTGATGACGGCCGACAAAGAATTACCAACCAAAATACCAACGGCAAAGTTGACGATGTTACCAGTCGCCATAAAGTCGCGGAAGTCATTGATGACTCTCTTTGATTGGTGTCCTAAATTTAGTTCTAACGGTTCGGTGCTATTTGTGTTTTGTGTGCTACGTTTATCCAAAAAAATCAAACTCCTTTATTTCAATATTACTAATTTACCATATAAAGAATAAGAAAGTATTAGGAAATGCTTAATTATTTGCACTAAAAGAGGCTGATTTTTGTTAAAACCACCCTCTTTACCAACTTATTTAGAATTCAAATTATTTAATGCGATAATTTCTAAGAGTACATCAACGGCTTTTTCCATTGATTCAAGTGCGACATATTCGTAGCGACCGTGCATGTTTTCGCCACCGGCAAAAATGTTTGGAGTTGGCAAGCCCATGAAGGAAATCTTTGAGCCGTCAGTCCCACCACGAACGGGTTCTTCGTCTGGTGTGATGCCGACATTCTTCATTGCTTGTTCAGCGAGTTCAACAATTTCCATGTTGTCTTGGATCACGTCAATCATGTTGTAGTATTGATCGTACATATCGATCTTGATGCGGTCTTTATCAAACTTGCTGTTCATTTCGGCTGCAATCTTCGTGATGTTTGCTTTACGTGCTTCGAGACCACTGCGTTCAAAATCACGGATGATGTAATCAAATGATGCATCTTCGATTGTGCCGTTCAAATTCATGAGTTGGTAGAAACCTTCGCGCTTATCAGTTGTATCTGCTCTCTCATCTTCAGGTAAGTGATTTTGGAAATCGATGGCCAATTGGATGGCGCTGATCATCTTGCCTTTTGCTTCGCCTGGGTGAATGTTCTTACCTTGAATCGAAACTTTGAGGGCGGCAGCATTGAAGGTTTCATATTCAAGTTGGCCGACAGGACCACCATCAATTGTATATGCGAAATCAGCGGCAAAGCCCTTTGTATCAAACTTATCGGCGCCGGTTCCGATTTCTTCATCTGGGCCAAAACCAAGTCTGATTTTGCCATGTTTAATCTCTGGATGACTCATCAAGTATTCGGCAAAAGTCACAATTGCGGCCACACCAGACTTATCGTCTGAGCCAAGCAATGTAGTCCCGTCTGTTGTAACTAAAGTTTGACCGGCATATTTTTTAAGACTTGGGAAGTCAGTTGTGTTTAAGTTGAAGTCTGTTTCGCCGAGGGCGATTGGTGATTTTCCGTCGTAGTTTTTGATGATTTGAGGGCTAATTCCGACAGAGTTGAAGTCTGCTGTATCAACATGTGAAAGAAAACCAACGGTCTTAACTGCATCTTCTGAAGTTGCAGGAATAGTAGCTGTTAAGTATGAATTTTCAGGATTGAGTTCAACTTCGGTTAAACCTAGGTCTTCGATTTCCTTCTTTAATGCAAGCAAAAACTTAGTTTGGTTGGGGGTTGAAGGAACAGTGGTTGATTCTTCGTCTGAACGAGTATCCTTCTTAACGTAGTCGATAAAACGTGGTAGCAAGTTTGTATATTTCATGTTGGTCTCCTATTATTTTTTATATTAGTTTATTTAATAGTTCTTGATGTGATTAGTGACTTTTAACTTAAGCAAAACGATACGGATCAGTCGAAATCTTTGATTGAATAATCTCGACGTCCCAATTGTTTTCTTTACTCCATTTGGTTAAGTTTTGCGCCATCTCTTCTTTAAAAATTGCTTCGATGTGATGGCCTGGGTCAATAACGGTTAAGTTCTCAGCGAGCATGTCGTGAGCGGTGTGATAATAGACATCACCTGTAATCAGAACGTCTAGCTGTTCGTTAACAGCTTCCGGGTAGAACTTTCCGCCGTCCCCACCGATAATACCGACAGTCGAGACTAATTGGTTAGGATCTTTGGTGACGAAGCGCAAACCGGTCAAATTGAATTTTTCTTTAACTTGTTTAACCAGTTCTAAAACTGTCACTGGTTTTGTTAGCTTACCCTTGCGACCAATACCCACGAGTTCGCCGTCTTGTGTTGGTAATAAAGCAAAAGGAGCGATATCTGTTAGTGCCATTATGTTAGCCAACCAATTGTTCATACTGATTGGTGCCTTGTCGACGTTTGTATGCGCCGAGTAAACAGTAATATCGTGCTTCAATAAATCGGCGTACATCTGGTTTTGGGGGTTACTCAAATCCAAATTTTTGGCCGGTCTAAACATCACAGGATGATGGCTGAAGATGAAGTCGATGTTTTGAGCAATGGCTTCTGCTACGATCTCTGGTCGCACGTCAAGTGTCACCAAAACCCGCTTCGTCTCATTTTCTAGGTTGCCCAATTGTAAACCAACCGGGTCGCCTTCTTCTGCCAGTTCCTTGGGAGCAAACTTCTCGATTTGAGCAACAATCTCTTTAATTTGTGTCACTTTGTAAGACCTCCTCAATTGCCAAAATGTTGTCTTTAATTAGACTAATCTTTTGTTCATCAGGTACGTTCGCTTTTTGCAAGTTGAGCAAGAGATTTTTAAAATACGCTAATTGATTATGCCACTTTGTCAAAAAGACTTCGTTCTTTTCTTCTTTGAGAAACGGTCCAAGTAATAACTCGGCGTCAGTCAGCGTCTGTTTTTCTGAAGTCAAAACCGCTTTGATAATCTCGTAGGTGTGGCCGTCTTCGGCCATAATATATTCTGCCACGATCTTATAGTCGTGGTTCATTAACCATCTTCTGATGACTGGTTCACCAATATTTGGTTCCAGAATCAATTTGGGGAATTGTTTGCCTTCATTTACGCCATCCTGCAAAATATCGGAAATAAGTTTACCACCCATACCTGCAATGATGACTGTGTCTACCTTGTCTTCAGGCGTGATTGGCTCAACACCTGGTCCTAAGCGCACTTTAATTTGTTCGTTGAGACCGTAACGTTTAACGTTATCGCGGGCATTTTGCGTGGGACCTTCACCGATATCACTGGCAATAGCTTCCTTGATAGTCTTGTTGTTAACCAACATGATTGGTAAATAGGCATGATCGGTTCCAATATCAGCAATCTTGTCGTTTTGGTCGACTAATTTTCCAACAGTTTCAAGGCGTTTAGTAAGCATATGCATCTCTTGTTTTCTTTATATTTATAATTAAAATTTTAACATAATTCTTAGCAAAATTTAGAAAAAAAGAAGGAAGCTGTCGAATTTAGACAGCTTCCTTCTGTATTTTGTTTGAATTGTTTGGCAAAAACTAATCGAGGAAGTCTTTTAATTGGTTAGAACGTGATGGGTGGCGTAATTTACGAAGCGCTTTGGCTTCGATTTGCCGAATTCTTTCACGAGTAACACCAAAGACCTTACCTACTTCTTCA
>CAMJXI010000129.1 GCA_946409675.1 uncultured Lactobacillus sp.
CTTGCTGGCATGCTCTACTCCGAGACTCCCGCCACTTTTGGTAGGCACGGCATCCGCACGACGTAAAAAGGCTTGCTTAGCATTTGGGGCTACTTCGAGTACTTTGCGGCGAATTCGTTCCCCGTTGAAATCGGGGTCGGTCAGCACAATCAGTTCACGCTTCTCCGCTATTTTTTTGATTTTAGTTAAGGTCTCGTCCGAAATTTCGGAGCCATTTGTCTCAATCGTTTCAATTCCCGGGAAATATAAATTCAACCGTTTGGTATCGTCCCGACCTTCGACCACAATGACTTCTGCGAAAACTTTCTTCTGCGCCTTAGTCTTCTTTGATTCCATAAATCTCCAATGTGTTTTTGTAAGTAGCAGCAGCTACTTCTTCAACTGGCATGTCGCGTAATTTAGCGATGGCTTCGGCCACATATCTTGTGTAGCCTGGTTCGTTTTGTTTGCCCCGGTAAGGTGTGGGTGTGAGGTAAGGTGCATCAGTCTCGACCAAAACACGGTCCAGCGGAACTGCGATGGCAGCCTCATGGACGTCTTTGGCATTTTTGAAGGAAACGACTCCACTAAAGGAAATCATCATCCCCAGATCAAGAAACTTTTGCATCCACTCTCTATCCCCACTGAAGCTATGCAAAACACCGCCGTAATCGGCTACTTTACTATCCTTCAGAATAGCGTAGGTGTCTTCAAGAGCATCACGGGTGTGCACGTTCACAGGCATGTGCAGTTCGTGGGCTAAGTCCAGTTGTTCCTTGAATACTTGCCGTTGCACGTCGCGTGGTGAAGCGTCCCAATGATAATCCAAACCAATCTCCCCGACCGCAACAGTTTTTGGTTGTTGAAGTTGAGTAATTAATTCAGCCTTGGTCGTATCATTGAAATACTTACTGTCATCAGGATGAAAACCGACAATCGAATAGAGCTCAGCAAAACGCTGGCTGAGTGCAATCGACTTTTCATTGAGGTCCGTGTTTGAACCGACAATCGCCATTTTGACGACGGCTAATTCGCGCGCGTGATCAATAAATTCCTGTTCCTTACCCAGAAACGGTGTGTCATTTAAATGCGTATGTGCATCAAAAATTTTCATTAGCCTAACAGTGCCCCGTTGGCGTGTTCTGCACCGACAATTGCAAGTTTGATGGTCTTACCCATTTCACTTGAAAGAAGCATGCCTTGGCTTTCTTGACCCATCATTTTTCTTGGTTTCAAGTTAGTGATTCCCAAAATCTTTTGACCAACTAGTTCTTGCTCTTCAGGATAGTATTTTTGCATCCCTGAGAGAATTTGTCTTGGAGTCTCTTCGCCGAAGTCTAATTGGAATTTCAAGAGTTTGCTTGAGCCTTCAACTTTTTCAACAGAGAGTACTTCACCAACGCGGATTTCGAGTTTATCGAAGTCGTCGATGGTTGCGTAATTTTCTTTAGTTTCTTCTTCACTCACAGTTTTGTCTCCTTCTGTAGCTTTTTCGTTCTTTGACTTTTGTTCAGAACGACTTTCCTTCTTAGGCTTAGCAAGGGCCATTTGTTCCTTGATGTAGGCCACTTCCACTTCCATATCAAGACGGGGGAAGATTGGAGTTGGTTTAGCAATCACTTGAGTTCCCCAGGCAAAACCACCAAATGCCACCTTAGTTTGGGCAGGGTTGGTAATATCGAGTCCAAGTTGGGCAAAAATCTCAACGGGTGCTTTTGTCATGATTGGTTCAATCAAAAGAGCAATCAAACGAATTGATTCGGCAAGGTTAGTCATTACGGCGTCGAGGCGTTTAGCATTAGCTTCGTCTTTGGCCAAAACCCATGGAGCCGTTTCGTCGATGTACTTGTTAGTCCGGCTAATAAATTGCCAAACGGCATCGAGTGCTTTAGAGAAATGGAATTTGTTCATTTGATCGTTATAGGTAGTAATGGTGTCGGCAGCTACTTGCTTCAATTGGGTATCGAAGTCGTCGAAATCAGCTTGGACGGGAGCCACTTGGCCACCGTGATATTTGTTGATCATTGAAACGGTCCGGTTTAATAAGTTACCAAGGTCATTAGCAAGGTCAAAGTTGACGCGTTCAACGAAGTCCTCTGGAGTGAAGATGCCGTCATTACCAAATGGAATGGCGCGCATCAAATAGTAACGCAAGGCATCAAGGCCATAGCGTTCGACAATCATTTCGGGATAAACCGCGTTACCCTTAGATTTAGACATTTTACCGTCTTTCATCAAGACCCAACCGTGGCCAAAAATTTGTTTTGGCAGTGGTAAGTCTAGCGCCATTAACATGATTGGCCAGTAGATAGTATGGAAACGTACGATTTCCTTACCAACTAAATGTACGTCGGCAGGCCAGTATTTTTTGAAAAGTGAATCGTCATCTGAGCCGTAACCAAGGGCAGTAATATAGTTAGAAAGTGCATCGATCCACACGTAAACCACGTGTTTAGGATCGCTAGGTACTTGGATTCCCCAGTCAACGGTCGTCCGAGTAACAGAAAGGTCTTCCAAACCTGGTTTGATAAAGTTATTAATCATTTCATTCTTACGAGAATCTGGTTGAATAAAATCAGGATGATCTTCGTAGTACTTCAAAAGACGGTCGGCGTATTTGCTCATCTTGAAGAAATAACTAGGTTCTTTCACAAGCGTTACTTCGTGGCCACTAGGAGCCTTACCGCCGGTCACTTGACCATTATCGTCGCGGTAGACTTCAGCTAGTTGTGATTCGGTGAAGAATTCTTCGTCAGAAATAGAATACCAGCCGGTATATTCACCGAGGTAGATATCGCCTTGAGCGAGGAGTTTTTCAAAAATCATTTGGACAGCTTTAACGTGTTGTTTGTCAGTAGTCCGGATGAATTTGTCATATTTGATGTCGAGCAAGGCCCAGAGCTTTTTGTAGCTGGCAGCCATTTGGTCAACATAATCTTTAGGTTTGATGCCAAGTTCTTCGGCTTTTTCTTCGATTTTTTGGCCGTGTTCGTCGGTCCCAGTTAAAAAGAAGGTGTCGAATCCGTTTTGTTTTTTGAAACGGGTCAAAACATCTGCCGTAATGGTGGTATATGCGTTACCAATCGTCAATTTACCAGATGGGTAGTAAATAGGTGTTGTAATATAGAAAGTTTTATCTGTCATGTTTTTAAAAAGCCTCTCAATTAAAGTCCAATTCATTATATCATAGCATTTTTCAGAGATAAATTTGTTCCACGATTAATAAAAAAGTTAAATTGACACTTTGGCTGCTGGCTAGAGTAAAATTAAGGGGTACCGGATTTTGAATTTTGCAGTCCTTTTCATTTAAATTTAGAAATATGAAAGAGGTAGAAAATATGCGTTACACAGAATTAGGAACGAGTGGCTTGAAAGTTTCAGAGATTGCACTAGGTTTGATGCGCATCTCGACCAAAAACAAAGAAGAAGTCGTGGAGCTTTTGGAAACGGCTGTGGATTTAGGGATTAACTTCTTCGACCTGGCAGATATCTATGCCGGCGGAGTTTCAGAAGAAAAATTTGGCGAAGCGTTAGCTGCCTCATCAATTGACCGCGACAAGATTATCGTGCAAACCAAGTCAGGTATTGTACCGGGCAAAGATGGTCAAAAAGGAATGTTCGATTTTTCTAAGGAACATATTTTGAAGACGCTCGACGAATCATTAACGAGAATGAAATTAGACTACGTGGATACGTTACTCTTGCACCGTCCGGATGTTTTGATGGATCCAGCAGAAGTTGCCGAAACTTTCAACCAGTTACAAGATCGGAAGAGCGTCGTGTAGGGAAAGAGTGTAGATCTCGGTGGTC
>CAMJXI010000130.1 GCA_946409675.1 uncultured Lactobacillus sp.
TCGTTCAAGAATTTGCGGAACTTAGTCATCTAAGGGTTCATCATTTCGTAACGGGATGGTTCACTTGGAAGTTGGCCAATCACATAATCGCCTGCGTTAGTTGCAAAAACATCGTGGTAGGCAAATTCGGAAGCGACGATTAAGTCACCCACATTCACCGTGTTGCTCAAAGAACCCGCAGATCCCGAAATAAAGATTAAATCGATTTTTTCGGTTGCCAAAAGACTAGTTAAAGCCATGGCTGCTTGAACTTTACCAATTCCTGATAAGCCCATGAAAATCTCGTTTTGACCATAAGTAAAGTGGTCAAACTCAACGGGTCCGCGTTTAACTTTTTGGTCCAACGTGAAGTTATCAACGTAATATTCGCGTTCTTCAGCCATTGGCACAATAATCGCTATTTTCAAAAAAATTTTCCTCCTAGACGAAAAACAGTACTAATAAGACCGCAATAATCAAAACAATGCAAATCACAATGCCCAGATTCAGCTTTTGCTTCAGGGCTTTGCTCTTGTCGTTTCTCTTTTGGTCTTTGTCTGAAATTGAGTGTTCACCTTCTGTATTAGAAGTTGGTTCGTACTCTCTTTCAGGCTCTTTTTCGTTTTCCTCACCAAAGACTAAAAAGTCATCATCATTTTCATCTGATGCTGACTTTTTGGCTTTGTGCTTAAATAATTTACTAAAGAAATGTTTCTTTTCCTGCTGAGCTTGGTACTCTGCTCTAGTAGGTCTTTTTTCATGACTATTCTTGTTCATTCAAAGTACTCCGAAGTTGCATATTTTCCCAATATGAGACGGCGTAGATCGTTTTTAAGTCGACGATTTCGCCGTTTGCAATCATTTCTTTTGTTTCAGGTAAACTTACCCACATCTTTTCGACGAATTCATCGTCGTCCATTGAACTTTTATCTGATAATTCAGTTAATGAGTCGCAATAAAAGAGCGTTAATTCTTCATTACTAAAGCCCGGTGAAGAATTAAAAGCAATAATTTTAGCCCAATATTCGGCTTTATACCCTGTTTCTTCATCAAGTTCCCGTTTCATCGCATCTAACTGCGAATCGTCAGCTTTATCTAACTTGCCGGCGGGGATCTCAATACTGATCTTCTTTAGTGGTTCGCGCCATTGCTTGACCAAGAGAATCTTGTTATCTTGGTTGATTGCGAGGCAGCAAACTGCTCCTGGGTGTAAAACTACTTCTCTAGAAGCTTTCTTTCCGTTGGGCAATTCGACTTGTTCCATCACTAGATCAATCACTCTGCCTGTAAAGATTGTTTCTCGACTAATTTCTTGTTCGTTTAAACTCATTAAATAATGTCATTCCTTTTCAAAACTACGATTTGGGATAGACATTAATGGCCTGAAGGCCTTTTTTGCCCATCGCCAGTTGATATTCTACTTCTTGACCAGCTTCTAGATTTTTAAATCCCTGCTCCTTGATTGCCGTGAAAAAGACAAAATAATCTGCCCCATTTTGGTCATCATGGATGAAGCCAAAACCTTGCTTGTTGTCAAATTCCTTAACAGTTCCTGTTCGCATTAATTTTCAAACCCTTCTGCTACTTCTGCAGCAAAATTTTCTTCTAATATTTTAGCACAACGACCGCACAATGTTGGTAATTGTGGATTTTCACCGATATCTGTTCTCGTCATCCGGCATCTTTGGCAAACTTCGCCAGCAGCGTGTTCAACTAAGATTGATTCGTTATCGTACTTAGTTGCTTCGGCTGGAATGGCTTGATTGCTGATTGTTAACTTAGAAACAATCAAGATTTGCCGAAGATCTGCATCTAGGCTCACGATTAAGTCTTCGACTACTGGACTTGGATAGATAGTCACGCTTGCTTCAAATGATTTACCGATCGTCTTTTGGTCACGTGCTACTTCTAGTGATTTTAACACATCATCACGTAATTCCATAAAGCTCGACCATGAATCAACCAAATCATCCTCGTCAGTGAAGTGTTCAGCGACTGGCATTTCAGCTAATTGCACGAATTCTTCTTTTTCTTTTAAGAATGACCAGATTTCTTCCATCGTATGAGGCAAGATTGGTGTCAATAACTTAGTTAATTTCACCAAAATGTCGTAAATTACAGTTTGCATTGCACGACGTTCGAATGAATCTTCTCCTTCGATGTAAAGGACATCTTTGGCAAAATCCAAGTAGAAGGCTGATAAGTCGTTCGTGATAAAGTCAGTGACACGTTTGTAAACGTTGTTGAAATTATAGTTTTCAAAGTCGTTAATTGAATCTCCGATAACCTTGTTCAAACGAATTTCGACGTATTTATCAACGGAACGGAGGTTTTCGTAATCCACTCTGTTCGTTGCTGGGTCAAAGTCAGTCACATTACCGAGCATGAAACGCATTGTGTTTCTGATTTTACGGTAACTTTCTGAGACTTGGCGCAAGATGTCCATTGAAACGGCAACGTCGGAACTGGCATCGACAGATGCCACCCAAAGACGGATAATTTCGGCACCCATTTGTTTGATGACATCGTTAGGTGAGATAACGTTACCTAATGACTTAGACATTTTGTGGCCCTTGTCATCCAAAACAAAGCCTTGAGAAATCAAGCGCTTGTATGGTGCAACACCATGAACGGCTACACTAGTGATGATACTTGAGTTGAACCAACCACGATATTGGTCAGAACCTTCAAGATAAACATCAGCTGGGAAGTCGAGTTCTGGGCGTTGTTTCAAGACGGCTGTATGTGACGAACCTGAATCAAACCAAACGTCCATGATATCAGTTTCTTTAGTGAAGATACCGTTAGGGCTACCAGGATAAGTGAAGCCTTCTGGCAAGAGGTCTTTAGCTTCGCGTTTGAACCAAGCGTTTGAGCCTTCCTTACCAAAAATTTCGGCAACGTGTTCGATTGTTTCTGGTGTGATGACAGCATCGCCATTTTCTGCGTAGAAAATTGGTAGTGGAACACCCCAAGCACGTTGTCTTGAGATTACCCAATCACCACGATCACGGATCATGTTATAAAGACGAGTCTTGCCCCAATCTGGTAAGAATTCAACTTTTTCGATTTCATCCAAAATGTTTTGGCGGAATGGGTCGATTGAAGCAAACCATTGTGGTGTAGCACGGAAGATAACGGGTTTCTTAGTACGCCAGTCATGAGGATAACTATGCGTGAAGAAATCAAGCTTCAAGAGTGCGCCAGCTTCTTCTAACTTCTTAGTAACAAGTTTGTTACCTTCATCGTAGAATAGGCCTTCAAAACCAGGAGCTTCGTCAGTATAGTGACCTGTACCATCGATTGGTGACAAAATTGGTAATTTGTATTTTTGGCCGACGATAAAGTCATCGGCACCATGACCAGGAGCAGTATGGACTAAACCAGTACCTTCATCAAGCGTAACGTGTCTGCCGACCATCACAAGTGAAGTGCGGTCGTAGAATGGGTGTTTAGCTGTCATGTATTCCATGTCAGTTCCCTTAAGGGTCTTCACAACGGAATAATCTTCCCAACCAAGGGTTTCAGCAACTTTAGCAAGTAAGCCACTAGCAACAACGTATTTGCGGTCGCCCACTTGGACAACTGAATATTCGAAGTCTGGGTGAACTGAGATACCTTCGTTTGAAGGAATAGTCCAAGGAGTAGTGGTCCAAATGATGAAGTAAGTATCTTCTGGGTCGAGCAAGCCTTTGCCATCAACTACCTTGAAGGCTACATAAATCGAAGCAGACTTAACGTCTTTATATTCGATTTCAGCTTCAGCAAGCGTTGACTCTGAACTTGG
>CAMJXI010000131.1 GCA_946409675.1 uncultured Lactobacillus sp.
AGATTTCCATTGGTGACTGGAGTTCAGACGTGTGCTCTTCCGATCTCTCGTGCCGAAATTGAAGGCGAAATGGGTGATGCCCATGTTGGTCTGCAAGCTCGTTTGATGTCACAAGCTCTTCGTAAGCTTTCTGGTTCAATCAACAAGACCAAGACAATTGCCCTCTTCATTAACCAAATTCGTGAAAAAGTCGGCGTCATGTTTGGTAACCCTGAAGTTACTCCAGGTGGACGTGCCCTTAAGTTCTACGCCACAATTCGTCTTGAAGTTCGTCGTTCTGAACAAATTAAGAACGGGACTGACGTAATTGGTAACCGGACCAAGATTAAGGTCGTGAAGAACAAGGTTGCCCCTCCATTTAAGGTGGCCGAAGTTGATATCATGTATGGTAAGGGTATTTCCCAAACCGGTGAGTTAGTCGATATGGCTGCTGAAAAAGATATCATCAACAAGGCAGGTGCTTGGTATTCATACGGGGATGACCGAATTGGTCAAGGCCGTGAAAATGCTAAACAATACCTCGCAGACAACCCAGAGATTTTTGCAGAAATTAAGCAAAAAGTTCGTGATGCCTACGGAATTGATGAGAGTCCTGAAGAAGCAGCCGCGGCTAAAGCTGCCGAAAAAGCTGCTAAAACAGATAAAGCTGAGAAGGCCGAAAAGCCAGAAAAAGCTGATAAAAAGAAGTAAAATCATAGCAAAAAGTTATCGTGGAATATTTATTATTCCATGATAACTTTTTTGTTTTATTGACATTAATCCTTTTCACACTTAATATTGTACTTGTGTAAAATAAATCTAAACACAGCGATAGGGGATATAATGAGTATAATTATTATTGAAATCCTCACGGCCGCAGTTTTAATGTTAATTGTTGGATGTTTCGTCGGATTTTATGTACGCAAAGCTATTCATGAAAAAGAATTAGATCAAGCGCGTGACACTGCTGATGGTATCTTGGCCAGTGCAAATAAAGAAGCTGCAAATCTCAAAAAAGAGAAGATTCTGGAAGCACAAGCCGAAGTTCTTAACAATCGTCAAAAAGTTGAAGATGAGATTAAGGACCGTAGAAAAGAACTATCTAAGCAAGAGAATCGTCTTCTCCAAAGAGAAGAGACGCTTGACCGTAAAGATTCTTTGATTGAACAAAAAGAAGCACAACTCGCCAAACGAGAAGAATCTTTGGATCAACAACAGAATCAGTTAACAGCAAAAGACCAAGAAGCAGAAAAATTAATTGCAAAAAGAAAAGACGAATTATATCAAGTTGCTCAACTAACGCAAGCAGAAGCACGTGATATGATTCTTGATAACTTAAACAACGAATTAACCCATGAAAGAGCTCAGCTCATTCAGGATAGTGATGAAAAAGTAAAGAACTCAGCTGATAAATATGCTAAGAAGATGATTGTCGAAGCTATTCAACGTTCAGCTGCAGATACAGTTTCTGAAACAACTGTTTCAGTTATAAACTTACCAAATGATGAAATGAAAGGACGGATTATTGGTCGTGAAGGCCGTAATATCCGTTCCTTTGAAGCATTAACAGGGATTGACCTGATTATTGACGATACGCCAGAAGTTGTCGTACTGAGCGGTTTTGACCCAATCCGGAGAGAAATTGCTAAGCGCACACTCGAAAAATTAATCGAAGATGGAAGAATTCACCCAGCTCGAATTGAAGAGATGGTTGATAAAGCACGCAAAGAAGTGAATGACGAGATCTATCAAGCTGGAGAATCTGCCTTGATTGAGCTTGGAATCCATAATATGCATCCAGAATTGATTAAGATTTTGGGTCGTTTGAAGTACCGTACTAGTTATGGTCAAAACGTCCTTGATCATTCAATTGAAGTTGCTAAAGTTACCTCAGCGCTTGCGGCTGAGCTTGGTCTTGATGAAAAACTTGCAGTCCGTGCAGGATTACTACACGATATTGGAAAAGCCGTCGATCACGAGATCGAAGGTACTCACGTCGAAATCGGCGTAGAGTTAGCTAAGAAGTACCATGAACCAGAAATTGTCGTCAACGCGATTGCATCGCATCACGGTGACGTAGAGCCTATTTCCTTGATTTCTGTCCTTGTTTCAGCAGCTGATAGTATCTCTTCAGCCCGCCCTGGAGCAAGATCTGAATCATTGGAGAACTACATTAGACGTCTTGAAAAACTTGAAGAAATTGCTAATTCGTATGACGGCGTTAAAACCTCATATGCTATTCAAGCAGGTCGTGAAATCAGAATTATGGTTGAACCTGATGAAATTAGTGATGACCAGATGGTTATTTTGGCTCGTGATATTAAGAATCAAATTGAAACTGAGTTGGAATACCCAGGAAATATTAAGGTTACCTTGATCAGAGAAAAACGTACTGTCGAAGTAGCTAAATAGATAAAAGACTTGAATATTAAAGACGCTTACTTTAGAGTTTATAAGAGTAGCAACTTTAGCTTCAGGTCTTTTTGTTTATTGTCAGTTTTTTAATAGACTTGTATAATTAACATATTACAGAGAGAAAGTGCAGTGTAAATGTTTAGAATAATCGTTCTCCTATTTTTGTTGAGTATTATCTCAGCACTAATTACACCGTTTATCCGAAAATTAGCATTCGTCTTTGGTGCAGTTGATAATCCAAACGCGCGACGTGTCAATAAGAAACCAATGCCTACAATAGGGGGCCTTGGTATTTTTGTTACCCTAAACATTGGCTGTTTTATTCTTTTTCGGAATCAATTTCCCACCCACGAATTATTTAGTATCTTCTTAGCAGAAACCATTATTATCCTTACCGGTTTGATTGACGATATCTTAGAATTAAAACCCAAGCAAAAAATGCTCGGGATTTTCGCAGCCTCACTCGTCATCTATTTCCTTGCTGGAATTAAGATGACCGACGTGACCTTGCCCTTCTTTGGCACCTTCAACCTTGGTTGGTGGAGTTTCCCAATTACCATTTTCTGGATTTTGGCTTTAACTAACGCGGTTAACTTGATTGATGGACTCGATGGCTTGGCTACCGGAGTCTCAATGATCAGTTTGTTCACGATGGGGGTTGTTGGCTTCTTCTTCCTCAACAGCAACGAATTCTACGTGCCGCTACTTTGCTTCATGATGTTTGCGGTCCTACTTGGTTTCTTGCCTTATAACTTCCACCCGGCCAAAATCTTCTTGGGTGATACCGGGGCACTGTTCCTCGGGTTTATGATTGCCGTTCTTTCGCTGAAAGGCTTGAAGAACGTCACCTTTATCTCGATGCTCGTGCCAATTATCATTTTAGGTGTGCCCATTGCGGATACAATCTATGCGATGATTCGCCGGTTCTTGAACAACAAGCCAATCACCGAGGCTGATAAACACCATCTCCATCATCAATTAATGGAAATGGGACTAAGCCATCGCCAAACTGTTTTGGCAATTTACGGCTTATCAGCCATCTTCTCCTTCGTTTCCTTACTCTTCATCTTGTCACCAACTTGGGGCGCATGGCTCTTGTTGGCTGGTCTCCTCGTGGGACTAGAAATTTTCGTCGAGACGATTGGCTTGCTAGGTGAGAAATACAAGCCATTCTTAAAGGCCTTGAGTCACGTTATCCTCAAAATGGAACGGAAAGACCCGGTTGTTCCGGGTCGGGGCTTAAACGACCTTAAACATGAACCAAAAACTAACTCTGATGCAAAAAC
>CAMJXI010000132.1 GCA_946409675.1 uncultured Lactobacillus sp.
ATACAATTTTAGTCTCCGTGATGGCCGTCAACAACGAGATTGGTGCCATTCAACCCATCCAAGAAATTGGCGAAATCTTAAACGATTACCCAAACATCCATTTCCACGTCGATGCAGTTCAAGGCCTCGGTAAGAACCTCTGGTCGAAAATTTATCATCCCCGCGTTGACTTGATGAGCTTCTCAGCTCATAAGTTCCACGGCCCTCGTGGTGTTGGCATGTTATATAAGAAGAGTAACCGCCAAATCGCACCTCTTTTGACCGGTGGCGGACAAGAGAAGGACCTTCGTTCCGGAACCGAAAACTTACCTGGGATTGTTGCTAGTGCTAAGGCTTTACGCTTGTTGCTCACCGACGAACCAGAACATGCCCAGAACCAAACGGCCGTTAAGCAAACGATTTACGATTACTTGGCAACCAAACCGGGAATTACCATCTTCTCGCAAATGAACGAGAATTTTGCGCCGCACGTCCTTTGTTTTGCGCTTGATGGAATTCGTGGGGAAACGATGGTCCACACTCTTGAAAGTAAGGGTATTTACTGTTCTACTACTAGTGCCTGCTCAAGCAAAAAAAGAATCGAATCAAGCACCTTGAAGGCGATGCAAGTCCCAGAAGCAATCGCAACCAGTGCCGTTCGTTTGAGTTTTGACGAGAACAACACTGTGGCCGAAGCCGAAGAATTTATCACGACTTTTGAGCCAATCTACCAACATTTTTACAAAATTTATCACCCATTTGCTGACAAAGTTAAGAACTAATCATCGTTAAAGAATTAGAAAAGAAGAGGAAAAGCAGTGCAATACACGGAAATTATGGTTCGCTACGGCGAATTATCAACTAAAGGTAAGAACCGCAAGGACTTCATCGGTCGCTTAAACGGTAACGTGGCTAAGGCTTTGCGCGAGTATGAAAACACCATTAGCATTCACCCTAAACGCGATCGGATGCACATTTTACTTAATGGCGCACCATATGAACCAATCGCTAAGATTTTGAGCAAAATTTTTGGGATTCAAACCTTCTCTCCAACTATCAGAATCGGGAAGGGAATCGAGGAAGTTAAACAAACTGCCCTCGAATTAATGCAAGCTACTTATAAAGAAGGCATGACCTACAAAGTGAATACTCGCCGGTCAGATCATGACTACGAATACGATACCAACCAAATGAACCTTCTCATCGGCGATTACTTGACCGAAGAAATCCCAAATATCAAGGCGCAGATGAAACAACCTGACTTGATTTTACGAATCGAAGTCCGTGCCGATGCCGTTTACCTTTCTAACCAATTGATCAAGGGTGCCGGCGGCTTGCCTGTTGGTTCTGCCGGTCTTGGCGTGATGATGCTTTCTGGCGGGATTGATTCCCCAGTTGCTTCATACCTTGCAATGAAACGTGGCGTGGAGATTGAAATGGTCCATTTCTTCAGTCCTCCTTATACCACTAAGAAAGCCTTGCAAAAGGCGCAAGAATTAACCGGTAAGTTGGCTAACTTCAGTGGCAAAATCAACTTTATCGCCGTACCTTTTGCCGAAATTCAAGAAGAAATCAAACGTTCCGTTCCGGAAGGTTATTTGATGACCATCCAAAGACGCTTCATGTTGAAGTTGACTGATATTATTCGTGAACGTCGTGGTGCACTGGCCATCTTTAACGGTGAAGCCGTTGGCCAAGTAGCCTCACAAACGCTTGAGAGTATGGTTGCGATTAACGAAGTAACCACCACACCAATTATTCGCCCAGTTGCGACGATGGACAAAAACGAGATTATCCGTATCGCCGAAGATATCGATACCTTTAACCTCTCAGTGATGCCTTTTGAAGACTGCTGTACGATTTTTGCTCCACCACGTCCAAAGACTCGTCCCAACCTTGAAAAAGCCCTCCAATACGAGCAAAAGCTCGATGTTGACGGCATGATTGAACGAGCACTCGCTGGGATTGAAGTCACACCAATCTATCCAGAACAAAAGTTTATCAATGATGAAGTGAGCGCCTTAGATGGTTTATTGTAAACTGACGTTTACTTTTGAAATGTTATCGAGTAAAATCACTTTAAAGGCTTTGAACAAGAAAAATCAAAAAACCGACAGAGAAGAATCAGTGGTGAGAGATTCTAATTTTTGAGACGTAGCTTGGGAGCTGATTTACTGAGCTTAGTAAGTAAATCCGGGGAACCGTTACCTAAATGAAGAGGAGCCATTGTGCTCAATTTAGGTGGTACCGCGGAAATTTCGTCCTAGACAATATTATTGTCTAGGACTTTTTTTATGGAGGAAAATATGACTGATTTAGCTGCAAAATACAATCCCACGGAAGTGGAAGCTGGCCGTTACGAAAAATGGCTTGATGCTGGTGTGTTTAAGCCATCTGGCGACAAAAAAGCAAAACCTTACTCAATCGTAATTCCACCACCAAACGTTACTGGTAGATTACATTTGGGTCATGCTTGGGATACGACTATCCAAGATACCTTGATTCGCTTAAAGGGAATGCAAGGCTTCGATACCCTTTATTTGCCTGGGATGGACCATGCCGGAATCGCCACCCAAGCTAAAGTTGAAGCTAAGTTGCGTAGTGAAGGCAAGGACCGTCACACCATGGGTCGCGAAAAGTTTGTCGAACAAGTTTGGGATTGGAAGGATGAATATGCTTCTGTCATCAAATCACAATGGGGCAAACTGGGCCTTTCATTAGACTACGACCGCGAACGCTTTACCTTAGACGAAGGTCTCTCAAAAGCTGTCCGGAAAGTCTTTGTTAAATTATATGAAGAAAAATTAATCTACCGTGCTGAATACATCATCAACTGGGATCCACAGCTACAAACTGCCCTTTCAGATATCGAAGTTATTCACCAAGATGACCAAGGTGCCTTTTATAACATTAAATACCCATACGCTGATGGTTCTGGCCACATCGAAATCGCAACTACTCGTCCCGAAACACTTTTTGGTGATACTGCCGTTGCCGTTAACCCAGAAGATGAACGTTACACGGACCTCGTTGGTAAGGAATTGCTTTTGCCGTTAACCGACCGCAAAATCCCAATTATCGCTGACTTCCACGTTGATAAGGATTTCGGAACTGGGATGGTTAAAATCACTCCTGCTCATGACCCTAACGACTTTGAGGTGGGTAATCGCCACGACTTACAACGCATTAACGTCATGAACGATGACGGCACAATGAACGAACAAGCCGGCGAATTCAATGGTATGGACCGTTTTGTCGCTCGTAAAGCCATCGTCAAGAAGCTTGATGAAGAAGGACTTTTGTTAAAAGTTGACCCAATCGTCCATAGTGTTGGTCACTCTGAACGTAGTGGTGTGCAGGTTGAACCACGTCTTTCGACCCAATGGTTTGTAAAGATGAAGCCTCTTGCTGAAGCTGCTTTAGCTAACCAAAAGACCGACGAACGGGTAGACTTCGTGCCTGAACGTTTCGAGCACACTTACGACCAATGGATGGAAAACGTCCATGACTGGGTTATCTCTCGTCAACTCTGGTGGGGTCACCGCATTCCAGCTTGGTACCACAAACAAACTGGAGAAGTTTATGTTGGTGAAGAAGCACCAAAGGATCCAGGAAACTGGAACCAAGATACTGATGTCTTAGATACCTGGTTCTCAAGTGCCTTATGGCCATGTT
>CAMJXI010000133.1 GCA_946409675.1 uncultured Lactobacillus sp.
GATTTCCATTGGTGACTGGAGTTCAGACGTGTGCTCTTCCGATCTCAGTTGGGTTATTGGCACCCTTCTCACGTAGTTTAGCGATTTTGTCAGCCATCGAGCGTTTGATTAGGTCGATTAAGTGGTTAACCTGGGTGGTGTGCTTGGCGTCAAAAGCCATTACATAGGGGTGCCCCAAATCGTGGAAGTATTTCTTCCATTTATTAGTTTCCTCGGGGTCCGCTAAATCTGACTTGTTCAAAATAATTAAATGTTGCTTGTTCTTGGCTAATTTTTCGATTAGCGGATTACGAGATGCTAAGGGGATGCGGGCGTCGAGTACTTCAACGACGACGTCAACACTTCCTAAGATATCGATAATTTGGTTCTTGGCCTTGTTCATATGACCGGGATACCACTGGATATTTGCCATTATTTATCTAATTCCTTTCGTGCGATTTCGAGCGTTTGATCTTCAGCTTGTGCTTTCTTGATAATTGCTTGGTACAACGCATTACGTTCTGTATCCGTCACAATTCCTGTCACTGGTAATTTTTGTGCAGCTTGGAAGTTCTTCACTGCAGTTAAAGTTTGGGTGTCGTAAATACCCGTCAAATGATTTTGGAGGTAGCCCAATGCCAACAAGTATTGTTGTAAAACTGCCACATCTAAGCCCATGATACCAGACTTCAAAGGTGTTGCTTCTGTGAACGAGCTCAAGTTAAGGTAAGCGGGAATCTTCACAGTAACTGTTGGTGTGATGCCTTTTTCGTTGACCCAAGTGCCGTTAGGAGTAAGCCACTTAGCCACAGTATATTTGTATTCTGACTTGGAGCTAACTTGGTTAACTTCTTGGACTGTCCCCTTGCCGTAAGTCTTTTGACCGACCAAGGAAACGCCACTCGATTGGTTCAATGCCGCAGCAAAAATTTCGCCGGCGCTCGCCGTATTTGCATCTACCAACACCGTTGCCTTCAGCTTAGTTTGGTAGCCATCGTTATACTTTTTGCTTGATTTAATCTTAATGGCTTTTTGACCCTTTTCTTGGTACTGCATCAAAACTTTGCCGTTCTTCACAAAATAGCTAGCACTTTGAATTGCAGCATCCATGACACCACCCGGATTACTCCGTACATCAATAATAACCTTGGTGAATTTGTCTTTTTCAATTTGCTTCAGACTCTTCTTCAAGTCTTTGGCAGTATTCACATCAAATTGGGAAATCTGTAACAGTACTGTTTGAGCATCATATTTGCTGTAGGTAACCGTACTTTGAGCAATCTTTGCCCGCTTGATTTTGAAGGTCATCTCTTTATTAGCACGCACGATCGTTAAAGTTACTGTTGTATTGATTTTGCCTCTAATTAATTCTGATGCCTTAGAAATATCGCCGTCTTTGAGCTCCGTCTTATCAACGGCCTTAATGATATCGCCTGCCTTAAGGTTAGCCTTCTTAGCTGGTGAACCCGCAATCAACGAATCAATGACCACCTGGTTATTCTTTGAGACGACCTGAACACCGATACCACTAAAGTTCGAGCCTTGAATCGTTGAGTTAATCTGTTGTGATTGATCATCATCCAAATAGGTTGAATATGGGTCATTCAACGAAGACAACATCCCAGAGATCGCTCCATTTTTCAAAGTATCCGCCGAAACGTTCTTATAATATGTCTTCTCAAGCTTATCGTAGACTTGACTAATTTCTTGAATATCCGGATCAACCGGATTTTGTTTCTCAAGCAGCGTCACAATCCCCAAAGTTAAAAAAACTCCCACCAGAACACTGGTAAGAGAAATTAAGATGGTGTTTTTAAGACTTATTTTAACGTGCTTTTTAGGCTTGTCAGTATTTTTCGTAATTTCTGTTGTTTCTTCTGTCTGATTCTCGTTTTTATTTTCGGTCATAAAATACACCCTTTTGTTAATTCATTTTTTCCAGATACATCCGATACGCATCATCGAATACATCCATGCTGGGTAGATACCCACCATTTAGTTCTAAATAATTGGAAATTTCATCATATTGTTGTGCTTGCTTCGGAAATGACTGGTCGAAAAAAGCATTATTAGCAAATTGAGTCACCTCATCATTGCCGTCTAAATTTCTCAGAGTCATCAGGTATTGATAAAAACTTAATCGCATTCGACCAACTTCTATTTCTTTAATAAAAAGACTGCAAAGGCACCAACGCCAGTATGAGTCGCTACAATAGGACTAGTTTCACGGACAACCACGTTAATCGCAGGGTTGATCTTCTTAATTTCGGCTGCGTATTCTTGCATCTCGGCATCAATTTCAACGTGTGATAAGCCAACTTCAACGATTTCTGGATCATTCTTAATCTTGTCGAGCATTTCTTGCTTGAACTTATTAACGGTCTTTTGACCGCGACCCTTTTGGTCGATTTCAAGCTTACCATTTTCCATCTTCAAGATGGCTTTGATGTTGAGCAATGTGGCAATCCGGCCAGTCAATGTGCCAAGACGACCACCCTTGATAATGTTATCCAAGTTAACAATAGCTAAACGCAAGAAAGTATCGTTTTTAATTTGTTCAACGTGTGCCAAAATCTCAGGCATTTCTTTACCGGCTTCTATATCCTTACCAGCGTAAATTAATTGTTGTGCAAGTCCGCGGTCGATAAAATCTGAATCAAGGACTGTTACTTTTTCGCCATCCATCATTTCTGCGGCTTGGCGAGCAGCGTTGACAGTACCACTCAATCCTTCAGTCATGAAGATAGCTAGAATTTCGCTACCATCGGCTGCAAGTTCCTTAAAGATATCAACGAACGTCCCGATTGATGGTTGGCTCGTGGTAGGTAGATCCTTTGCTGCTTGCATCTTAGTCACAAAGTCTGAACGAGTGATGTCCTTTCCATCAACGTATGATTTTCCATCGATTGTAATCGTTAAAGGAACAACGGTAATATCGTATTCAGCGATTTCTTCAGGAGTTAATTGAACAGACGAATCTGTTACTAATTTAATTTTTGTCAAATTTCCAACTTCCATTCCAAAAAATATATGTGAGTGTTAGTATAAACATAACTTGTCTTACAGAACATTATAGCAAATAATGCTCTGATACGAAAAGTAAATTAATCATCTGGTGGTAATTTAATGAATATTAAAAATCTTTTCAAAGCTCCCGAAGACCGGGGCCGCAAATACGATATTTTAAACGAAGTTCTGGGAGCAGTTACTCACGGAATTGGCACCGGATTAGCAATCGCTGGACTTGTCGTCCTCATCGTCACCGCTGCAAAAACTGGCGACCCGATGAGAATCACAACCTATACGATTTACGGATCTTCACTGGTAATCCTCTATCTCTTTTCTACCTTGTACCATAGCTTAATCTTCACCAAAGCACGTCACGTTTTCCAAATTTTTGACCATAGCTCAATTTTCATTTTAATTGCCGGATCATACACTCCGTATAGTTTAGTCGGAGTCGGTGGAGCCAAAGGCTGGTGGATGTTTGGCATCATCTGGACGCTTGCCATCTTGGGTATCCTTTATAAGATCTTCTACGTCGGTCAAAACAAAATTTTTGATACCATCCTGTACATCTTCATGGGCTGGCTCGTGATCTTCTCCGAGATCGGAAGAGCGTCGTGTAGGGAAAGAGTGTAGATCTCGGT
>CAMJXI010000134.1 GCA_946409675.1 uncultured Lactobacillus sp.
TGATTTAAAAGGAGAACCATTTGAAATACTTGTTTCGGTCGGTGATAAAATAAGCAAAGCACACCAAATTGCTAGAGTTGATCTGAACCACTTAAGCGATAACGGTAAGAGTAATGAAATGATTGTGGTTTTTCCGGAAGGAGAAGTTAGCACGACTTTTAACCAAGTTAAGTTTGGTAAGGTTTCAATTGGTGATCTGATTGGTACGTTGCAATTCTAAAAAAACAAACTAAAAGAGGTCCCGATCCCAGTTAATTACTGGAGATGAAGACCTCTTATTTTTGTCTTATTGATTTAATGGATCATGATTTTCTGTTATTTCAGCAGGTTGTGAACCTTTTTTGTGAATCTTATAGAGATGTGACAAGCCAAACAACGCTACCGCTGAGATGACCAAAATAGTACAGAAGTAGAACAGAACTTGGTAGGATGCTGATTCAATGACCAGCGCACCAATCAAGGGCCCAACCGCCCGTCCGGCACTCGCCGTCGCCATCACAAATCCTTGATACTTACCTTTTTCAGCCAAACTTGCACGGTTGTTGACAAAAGTCGAAACCGCTGGGAAGGCCAAAATTTCACCGAAAGTTAGCACGGCAATTGCTGCCAAGAAGGCTGAATAATGAGTAGCCTTAATCAAGACTAAGAAAGTCATTGAGAAAAGTAAAAATCCAACATAGAGCCGTCCGCGCAAATGCTTTGTCAGGAAGTCATCAAAGTGGGTCAATAATGGTTGGAAGGTAACGATAATCAAAGCGTTCAATGTCCAAAGGAAACTGTATGATTGCACGCTCATGTTCAGTCCCAACATATAGGTACTGATGTTACTTTGCCATTGTTCGTATGCAATCCAAGCTGTGAAGAGACAGATCAGCACCAAAATAATTGCTGGTTTCTCTCTTGTTTTGCCTGAATCTGGCACGTTGACCGATGCCCGTTTTACTTGCGCCTTTGCGTCATTCAAAGCCTTATACTTCGTCAAGACAACGTAGGTAAACCCTGCAAACAAGATGAATGCTAGTGCGAAAATATAAGTAATTCCTAGTGGCAAAATGAAGCCAACAATTAAGGAACCAAATACCAGCCCTAAGTTACTCGTAAAGTAGAGGACGTTGAAGACGTAACTCGTTTGTTTTGATTTAATCAAAGTGGCTGTTGAGTTGATACATGTGTTCACAATCCCGTTTCCAAGTCCAATTGTAATCAAGAGGAAAGCGTAGGTTGGCCAGCCGTGGAAGAAAATTAGTAGTCCAGCCGAGATTGTCGAGATAATCACCCCAACAGTGATTGTTTGATAAGGATGCCAGTGATCGAATAACCATCCACCGAGGAAATTACCGACAACTGTGAAAGCAGAGTTGACGAGCAAAACCAGACCGGCGACGGTCAAAGGCTCGTGTAAATACTCATGCATATAGATAGTAGTTAGTGGCCAGATGAAACTGATTCCCGTGTTCACGATTAATGAACCCAGGAAGAGCCACGTTAGTTTTACAGGGTCTTTTTTCATAAAAGGCATCCTTTCTATTTGATATTTTTCAAAATTAAAAAAGTTGTCAATTGCCGACAACTTTTTGTCCAATACTTAATGTAGAATATTTTTCTAACCTTTGCAAGACAAACCGAATTTTGCCCATAAATTATTCATTTTTCACCCGATTTTATTTTCGAAGTGCTAAAATAAAAGTAATTGAAAGTGACACTAATGGCACATTTGGGAGAGGGGTTAGATTAATGCTAGGAAAGATTTTTAAACAGATTAGAGAAGACCGCGGAATTTCGCAAACTGAACTTTATGACGGCTTGATTAGTAAACGCCAAGCCATCCGTTTTGAACAAGATGAGGCCGATATTAAAGGCATCGTTTTGCTCGGATTGATGGAACGGGTGGGCATCACCAGTGCTGAACTCGCCGGCCGGACGATTGGTGCTAACCCCAAGGGTAGCAAGCCTTGGCAAGAATTTAACGATCTCAAAAAACTAAGTGCTGCTGACCAGACTGCTGCTCTGCGCAGCTTCTACAGTAAGTATCGTTTTAGTGTCAACAAACAAACTAAACGCTTGGCCGTGCTGGCCGGATTAATGTTTGACGCTGAGAATTTCGAAGAGCGGGATATCGAATTTTTAACTGATGAACTTGTCACAGCCACAACTTTAACACTCGAACAGATTCATGCCTTTCTACAAAATATTCAGCGTTTTCCAGACCTTGAGAAAGAAGATATTTTGAACCAAGTTTGGGACTCCGTCAAGGACTACCAAAAGTCTGCCTTTTATCCTGAATTGGTGAACGAATTCGTCACCGCTGCCTTGCAATTTTACTTATTTGAAAAGCCAAATCTTGCTTCTGCCAAAAAATGGTTGAACAAATTAAGTGGTCTTTCTGATTTACTCAGTAAATCGGCTAAGCTAGATTTTATTAGTTGGGAAATTCTCGTCAAATTAGCTGACAATTCAGACACAAATGAAGTTCATGCCGAACTCAGCAAAAGAGCGCAATTGCTTTTATTACTCGGACTGGATTTTGCTGCCGACGAACTAATTAACCAGCGTAGATTGGTTGAACTTAACTTTACGACTCATACTTGGTCAGACGGTGAAATTGGTGTGATAGCACGAAAAATTAACCGGATGGGTAAAGATGCTAAAGTGTCAGCGAGCGACTACCTAGCGAGTTTTAGTGGCTTGCTAGAGGCAGTGCGTGCGAAGGGCCAACCCTTCAGTAGTTATTTGAACAGTTATGACTATTAATAATTGAATGTAGCAAAAATGAGCCTGTGATATTAAGCAAACGTTCTTCTATGACGCGTTCCAGAACTCATCAATTTCCGTTCAAACCAAAAAATTTACTAATTGCTATTGTGGAGAACGGTGATGCGGACTGGTCCTTTGGTTATGGCCAAGCACAATTTATCACGGGCGATTTGTAAATATCTTTAGTTAGCTAACCCACTGGTTCTTTTTCCCCGAAAAATTGGTTGTGGTAGTCTAAGAACTAAAAAATTCTCAGGAAGAGGCGAATTTAAAACGCATCCTGAGAATTTTTTTGTGGTTTTAGAGTTGATCGTTGGGACGAGCAAAATCGATAATCTTCACTTCGTCTGGTGTTAGTGTGACTTTAGTGACACTAACATTGGTTGGAAGTTCAATCACTTTGTTGTGAGGTCCGCTGATGCCGTAACGTTCAGCCATCATGCGGATGAAGCCACCGTGAGTCACTACTAGAATGTGGGAACCATCTTCATTTTGTTCGAGAAGGTCCTTCATGCCATTTTCCATGCGGCGGTAAACGTCGTTGGCGTCTTCGGCAAAGCCAGAGCTGTCGGCTTCTTTGGTGGCGTCACGAATTTGGTCGATGTTGTTAAAGTCATCAAAAGTTTCAAAACCATATGGTTCACCGATGATTTTGGCAACTTCGGAATCGTCGATTCCTTCGAAAATACCAAAGCCGACTTCCCGGAAATTAGAGTCGAGCTGTAATTCAGGTTTGGGGAAGGTAGCGATATTTTCCGCCATGATAATTTCGGCGGTGTCCATCGCGCGTTTTAAATCAGAACTATAAAAGGCAT
>CAMJXI010000135.1 GCA_946409675.1 uncultured Lactobacillus sp.
AACCTACGAGATTGATTCGCTAGATGAGTGGGAAGTATGATTGCAAAAACAAACGAGTTCATCAAGGTACTGTTTCATTTAGTCTTTGGGATTTGTACAGCGGTTGTGGGAACTCTTTTATTGAGTTTCCCCCTCCTGCCTATTTTTCTCAAAAGCGCAAAGCTCGCTGACTTGGTTAACTTAAGCGTCTCCCAGATTATGGCCAATTACCGCCAACTGATGGGCTACTTGATGTTACCTTGGGTCAAAGACTTGAAGATGAATGATTTCCCGAGCTCTGTTAGTGGCTTGAAGCACTTCTATGAAGTCAAAGTCTTGTTTCAGTTAGTGCTCTTCCTCTTTATTTTGGGAGTGGCCTTTCTAATTCTACAAAAGAAGAGCAAGGTGAGCATGCGGTTGAACACCCAGTGGTCACTAGGCCTAATGGCGTTACCGGTGGTCATTGCTCCGTTTGCCCTGATGAATTTCGGTGCATTTTTCGTGTTTTTTCACGGTATCTTCTTCCACAACTCCGATTGGCTGTTTGATCCGGCAACGGACCCAATTATCAACGTCTTACCGGAGAACTTCTTTGGCGCTTGCTTCGTTGTGTTTGCGGTATTGTATGAGTTATATTTCTTGAGTTTTGTTATCTACAACTTAATTAGACAAAATAAAAAAGCAATTTCTTAACGAAATTGCTTTTTTTGTACGATTTTTTTGCGGAGATAGATGACGATGATTGGTACAACCGAAACCAAGATGATTCCGATAACAATGAGTGAGAAGTGTTCTTGCACTGCGGAAATGTTACCAAAGAAGTAACCAACTGCACTGAAGAGGGATACCCACAAGAATCCACCAAGGAAATTATAGAGGATAAAGTGTTTGTAACTCATTTTGCTGGCACCGGAAACGAAGGGTACGAAGGTCCGGATAAACGGAATGAAACGGCCAATCATGATGGTTTTGCCACCGTGTCGTTCGAAGAACCGCTCGGCTGCGTCACGTTTATCCTGATTAATCAGCTTGTTTAGCCAACGCGCTTTCTCACTTTGATCAACCGACCAACGACCGATTTCGTAGTTGGCTGTGTCACCAAGGACCGCCGCCACAACGAAGAGCAAGTAACAAATCCAGATGCTCAAAGTGTATTTAGGGTTAGCCGCCATGGCTGCCGCAGCGAAGATTAAGGAATCTCCTGGCAAAAACGGAAAGATGACGAGGCCAGTTTCGATGAAAATGATTAGGAACAAAATCAGATACGTCCAGTTGCCAAAATTGTTGACGATTGTGACTAGATGCGTATCAATGTTTAAAATAAAATCGATTAATTGCATTAAACTTCCTCGTTAATATAGATATTGTCGTCCTCGAGTTGAGGATTTGTATGAGCTAAGCGACTGGCAGTCGCAGCAGCAATGGCACCAACGATGTCGTCTAGGAAGGTGTTGACCTTACCGGTTGATTTGTCGTTGAGAATTGCTAAAATACCAGGTTTAACTTTATCAATATATCCGTAATTAGTAAATCCTATTGAGCCATAAAGATTGGTAATTGAGAACGCCATGATTTCATCAATCCCATAAAGGCCTTCATCGCGGGCGATTATTTCTTGAAGCGGAGCGAACAATTTGCCTTCTTCACTCAAGACGTCGAGCTGAATACCGGTCATTACCGCGTTTTGGACTTCTCGTTTCTTCAAAACCAAGTCGATACTCTCATTAATCATTGGTTCTGAGAGATCCTTGATGTAGTCTTTTTGAAGGAAGATCACGAGGTCGACTAAGTCTTTCTTAGTGACACCGCGACTCTTTAGTAATGCGATGGTCTGATCATAAAAGTGTTCTTGCATAATATTTACTTCTTTCGTTAATTTGTAGCACTATTTAATACTAGTTGAATGCATGGTTAGTTGCTTGTCCGGGAAAATTGTCCGTGCAATGCTCGTAACAGCAATCTGTGCCTCACCAAAACCCAGTGCAATAATGGGTACGCGATTTTCGTAGGTGGCAGCATCTCCAGCCACATAGACGTTTTGGAGATTAGTTTGCATGAAGCGGTTAGCCTCGATAAAGCCCTGCTTGGTGTCAAGCCCCCAGTCTTCGACCACGTTGTTATTCGTGCTGAAGCCGTAAGCCACGACAATATCATCAAAGTTAAAGCTCTTTTCCGAATCTTCCCGCATTTTCTTTAAAGTTAGGTTAACGGTCCCGTCATTTCCTGCAGTCAAAGAAAGCGGAAGGTAAGGCGTAAGGAAAGTCACATTGTCGTTTGCCTTTAAACTATTGACTGTTCCTTCAAGACCGCGGAACTGTTCCCGCCGGTGGACGATTGAAACGTGGGCGTTTTGTTCTGCCAGCATCTCTGCCCAATCTAGGGCTGAGTCACCACCGCCAAGCACGGCCACGTTCTTATTTTGAAATTGTTCGAGGTCTTTTAAGAAGTAGTGCACGTTTTTGTCTAAACTACTATCGTATTCAAACGGGACCTTCTTAGGTGCAAAAGCCCCGTTACCAGTAGTGATGAGGACACTTTTGACGAGCAAATCGTCGTTGATTTTTAAGCTGTGATCTTCGTTTTCTTCTATCATAGTGACTTGATAGTTGTTTTTAATGGTTGTTTGAGATGCCTCAACCTGTTCGATGAGCTCTTTTGTTAGGTCTTTTCCAGAAATCTCAGCGAAAACGGGGATGTCTCGGATGGTTTTGGCTGGGTAAAGGGCGTTTGGTTGGCCACCCAATTCGTTCAAGCTTTCGAGCAAAATAACCTTTAAACCGTGTAAGTTAGCAAAGTAACTGGCGAATAGTCCCACGGGACCCGCGCCAATCACTGCAATATCGTAATCTGTTTCCATAATAATCTCCAATGCTGCGTATTATTTTTAACTCTATCACTAAAATAAAAATGTTTCATTCTTTTAATGCATTGTTAGGTATTATAGAATGGTTGAGAGGTGAATTATGGAATTAAGGATTGGACAAGTAGTTAAAGGAAAAGTAAATGGGATTCAACCGTATGGTGTCTTCTTACTATTAGATGAGCATACCCAAGGGTTGATTCACATCTCCGAATGCCAACACGGCTTCGTTGATGACCTCTTTACGTTGTTTCATATTGGACAAGAGGTTGAAGCGATGGTCATCGATATTGATGAGTATTCGAAACAGATCAGTCTCTCGACCCGCGAATTCATGCCGGTTCCTAAGGGTACGCGCAAGCGAACCAAGCACTTCTGGACTAGCAAAAAGGTCCATACAGGCTTTACTCCTAATGGTAATGCAATGAATGGCTGGGTTCACGAGGCTTTAAAAAAATATAAAAAGGCTTGACGCGGGCGTTCACGATTGATAATATAGTTCAAGTCGCCAAGAGATGAGCGCAAGTTTATCACTGAATTAATTTTAAAAATATGTCTTGCAAAACTTAGTTTTAAAAAGTATAATCTTAAAAGTTGTTAGCGCTTGAAAAAGTGTTGCGACAGTCAAAAACTTCTTCAATTTTATGACTAATTTCTCCTTGCAAAAGGAAAAGTGAACGCGTATAATTTTAAAAGTTGTCAAGCGAGCAAAC
>CAMJXI010000136.1 GCA_946409675.1 uncultured Lactobacillus sp.
AGTGTGAGCACTTTAACTTGGTCGAAAATATCATCAACGAATGGTTCGCTGAATAGTTCACGCATTTGTTCATAGTATCTTGGTGTTTGGAGCCATTCTTTAATTGGCACTGGGAAACCAAGTTTTGGTCGGTTAACCCATTCTTCTGGGAGGACCGATTCACTAGCTTTTCTGAGGGCATACTTCGTGTCATGGGCGTTCATCAAGAAACTAGTTGGAATCGAGTTAGCGAAATCGGCCACCTTGCGATCCAAGTATGGAACGCGTAATTCAAGTGAGTGCGCCATCGAAATCTTGTCTGCCTTTTGCAAAATATCGTTAAACATAAAGTGGTGTAAATCGATATATTGCATCTGTTTGACTTCATCGATGCCTGCTACCTTGCGGAAATCCTTTTGGTAGAGCTTGTTAGGTGTTAATTTGTTGCGGTAGCTAGCCTGCAAAACTCCGTTGGCATCAGTATCAGTAAAGACAGTTGGATAGTCCATGTCATAGATAACTGATTCACCCACGTAATAATCGGCCGGTTGGGCCATATTCGTGTACATGTGGACTTTGCCGGGGAAGCTTGGTAACTTCTTCACGCCACGAGCAAGACTGCCTTTAAAGCCCTTAGGAAGCTTCTTCATTCCAGCCGCAAAAACCTTCACGACTGAATTATGCGTGTGCATCCCGTAGTTGACGTAGCCAGCAAACAATTCATCCGCACCTTCACCCGAAAGAGCGACGGTCACGTGTTCACGCGCTAACTTAGTCAAATACCAAAGTGGCACGATACTTGGGTTGGCATCAGGTTCATCCATGTGATATTGCATTTCGGGGAAGTCGGCAAAGGCCTCATCACCAGAAACACGATCATCATAGAACTCAAAGCCTTTCATCTCTGCGAGTTCACGCGCGTTTTTGACTTCATCAAAAGTCCGGTCGTCAAAGCCGATACTAAATACTTTTTCAGGTTTTAAAACACTCGTGACGTAACTTGAGTCGATTCCTTCTGAAAGGAAACTGCCAACTGGCACATCAGCAATATTATGTACGGCAACTGATTCTTCGATTGATTCTTGAATCTTTTCCACAGTCTCTTCAAAGTTCAGGCTGTTTTCAACGTATGTGGCATCCCAATACTTCTTGATATCCATCTTGCCGTCTTTAAAGCTGAACCAACTACCTGCTGGGAACTTGTAAACACCCTTGAAGAAAGTCTCATCAAGGTCGTTGTATTGGTTCATCAAGTAAGGTTTAACTGCAGTAACGTTCAATTCTTTGTTGAAGTTAGGGTAAGCCAAGAAAGACTTGATTTCACTACCGACAATCAATTCTTGATCATTGTGGTAGTAATACATTGGTTTGATACCGAAGAAATCACGCGCACCAAAAAGGGTTTTAAGATTATCATCCCAAATCATAAAACCAAACATGCCACGGACTTTTTGTAATAAGCCGTCCATGCCGTATTCTTCGTAACCATGTAAAAGAACTTCGGTATCACTCTTAGTAGTAAAGATATGACCCTTTGCAACTAAATCTTCGCGGATTTCTTGATAATTGTAAATCTCACCGTTAAAAGTAATTGCTCGAGTTTTGTCCTCGTTATAGATGGGTTGCATCCCACCTTTAAGGTCGATGATTGATAATCTCCGAAACCCTAAAGCAACTTCATCATTAATATACTCACCAGCACTATTTGGACCCCGGTGTTTGATGGTGTCCATCATTTTAGTAATTGCTGGTAACTTATCTTGCATCTCTGGGTTTACAAAACCAATAATTCCACACATAAAATTTCACTCCATCACGAATTTTTTCCATTTTTCATTATACGCACAAATAGCCGTTGAGTGAAATTATAAATTTTATCCCACAAAATCTAACTAAATCTTAAAGACCTTCCGGTAAGTTGCCGCACCATAACCAAATAATTGGAACTCATTGTGCGGTAGATCAACGTTTAAGAGGTACCCCGCAAACTCGGATGGGTGATCAATCTTGCGATCCCATTTCTTGTTATAGGCGGTGGTTAAGGCATAGCCCTTGCCCATTAAGGCACTGCAGTTCAAGAGCACATACTGGATTCCGTTCAACTTGAACGAATCTTCGATATGGCGGTGACCACAAACGTAGGTGAAAATTCGGCTATCCTGCACGTTTGAGAAATCAAAACTATTATGTAGTTCAAATTCCCCAGGCACGTTAGTCGCGTGCAAATGTCCTTTTTCTCTTTGGTTGAAGGCAACTAACAACTCGTGCAACGTGCGACCATTGTACTTTAAGGCGTTGTTTCCTTTGCGGTTAATCAAGTTCGCATGGCCCAAAATTAGAATTTGGTAACCGGAACTCTTTTCCAAAACTTCAATTAATTCTTCAATTTGATCTTCACGAACCCCAAGTGCGAGTTTCGTGTCGTATTTTTTGACGCCATTTTCGTCCACGATATAAGGCACATCACTCGTGTTGATAAAAATCACACGGAGATTGTCTTTATCGTAATAACCGAGGCCGTTTTTGGTGGTCACATACTTGATTGCCGGTTGGCGGTACATCTTAGGCCACATTACATTTTCGAATAACCGGTCAGGGAAACTAACCTGGCGCTCGTTATGTTCGTCGAACTTGTCGTTGTCGTCGTGGTTACCCTTGAGGTTAATGTAAGGCAAGTTGATGTCTTCAAAAGCATCGCGTAAACCAAGCAAGCGTTGTTCAGAAACAAACCCGGCATCCGAACCATCAATCCAATCACCCAAGTGAGCTTTCAAATCAAGCATCCCGGTATTTGCAAGGTAATCGAATTCGCGGACGTGCACCAAGCCGTTGTGGCCGTAAAAATCGATGGCATCAACGTCCTTGTCGTGGGTGTCGGTGATTAAGCCGATGTTGATGGTGTCCTCGTTGGTGTTGTCTTTCACCCGGTCAGCAAAACCTTCGATATATTGTTTGACCCGGTAGCGTTGACCTGTTTGAACATTTTCAAAAGCCCGAAAACGGTGAATCCGTTTGTCCCATTTCCGCAAATACTCGGGTTGTAAGTCGTCGGAGTCAGAGGGAACTAGGGCTTGAACCAACTCACCGTCATCGTTTTTAGAGACAATCAGTTGATACGCCAAGTCACCTGGTGTGCCATCGAGTTCATCGACTTGGTACACACCCGGTTTGTTAAAGGATTGCATCCCATCGAAAGGAACCGGCTTTTTAATGGCCAGCTTCTTCTTCACTGTTCTGAATTGATTTAAAATTGATGAATTACTCTTCCATAATTTCATAAATTAAGTCCTCTGCTGCCACAGGTTCGCCGCCAAATTCGTAGGCGTCTAGGGCAGTTTTAATCAACGCGTCTGCGTCCCCTTCGTTTGCTTCAATGGTCAAGAGTAGCTCGTTTTCGGCTACTTGCTCACCCACTCGTTTATTTAAAATTAATCCGACTCCAAAGTCGATTGTGTCGGTTTTCTGGAGCCGTCCCCCACCGAGGTAGACGTTCAACATCCCCAACTTGTTGGCATCGATTTTCTGGATGATGCCAGCCGTCTTTGCTCGCACCTCGTA
>CAMJXI010000137.1 GCA_946409675.1 uncultured Lactobacillus sp.
ACGGCGACCACCGAGATCTACACTCTCTCCCTACACGACGCTCTTCCGATCTCACCTGTATCTGGTTGTGAAAGCAAAAGGTCATCGATGTTGACACCTAAGGCAGAAGCATAAGCTGGATCCATTGCGTTTTCAGCATCGATGTAAGCGGCAGTACCACCCATTTTTTGCACTTCTGCAACAGCGTGCAAGGCAACGGTTGTTTTACCTGAACTTTCAGGTCCGTAGATTTCAACGATTCTACCACGGGGGAAGCCACCTACACCAAGTGCAGTGTCTAAGGCAATTGAGCCACTCGAAACAGTTGAGATTTGGGTATCAACTTTTTCGCCCATCCGCATGATTGCGCCTTTACCATAATTCTTTTCAATTTTCTTTAAAGCGAGCTCTAAGGCTGCTTGTTTTTCATCTTTAGCCAATACAATGTCCTCCTAATTGACTTGGTGCTTTACTGTTCTAATTCTACTAATATCAGCTTCAAAATGCAACATTTTTGCGAACAAATGTTCTTTTTTCTTCCCTGATACTTATAATTACGCGAAAACTAAAAAAAACATTCTCAGAATGTTTTTAATTTATTATTTAGTTTAATTTGCTTTACTTATTTTTTAAAGGTATCAGCAAAAACCTGTCTGTTTTGAATAAAGTAATCTGCACCAGAGTAAATGGTGAAGAAGAGGCAGACGTAAAGCAAGATCATGCCAATTGGCAAGTGAATTGCTGAGAAGAAGATGTCGTTAGTTAATAAAAAGATGATCGACAACATTTGAGTAGTCGTCTTGATTTTACCGGGCATCGCTGCAGCCATCACTTGACCATCCTGTTCGACAATCAAAAGTCGTAAACCGGTCACTGCAAGTTCCCGGCAGACGATAATTGAAACAACCCAAGCTGGAGCCTTTCCCAGTTCAACTAGGAAAATGAAGGCCGTCATGACAATCATCTTATCAGCCAAAGGATCGGCAAATTTACCGAAGTTAGAAACTAGGTGATACTTCCGGGCAATTTTGCCGTCGAGTAAGTCAGTTAGAGAAGCCACGATGAAGACGATTGCTGCCAGAAAATGAGCAAGCGGAATCTCTGTTCCAAGAACACTGAAACTACCACTGGGAATATTAAAAGCCAGTAAGATGATGAAAACCGGAATCAAGATAATCCGGAAGACCGTCAGTTTATTTGGTAAATTCATCAGCTTACTCCCCTTCTGAACTAGATTGTGAGCTTGATTGACTAGCTTCGTCAGTTGCACCGGTACTTAAATTCAAGGTTAAGTTTTGTGGTGAGTTAGAGTCGGTGTCATCAAGCTTAAGCGTTTGATCACCGATTTTAATCTTGACTGAGACGGTGTTACCTAAGTTAATCAAAACCGCCTTAGTAGTGGCCGGAATCTTAACAGTTTGCTTTTCGCCACCGTTGATAGTACCTTGCCAGCTCATTGTGCCATCAAGGGTAACGGCGGTCCAGACTGCATCAGTATCTGAGGAAATTTCTACTTCGGTACCGTCAGTTGGTACGTTAGTTACAGTGTAGATGTATTGACCTTCTGAGGTTACTTTTAAATCACCAGTCTTAGAAGACTTGCTGGATGATTTCTCATCCTTAGCTGACTTAGAAGATTTTTTGCTACTTGATTCGACCTTACTATTAACAATAATATTGTCGGGTTTTGGGGAAGTCGATTTGTTTGGTTGGGCAAAGAAACTGGTGTAAACCAAGTAGATAATCCCAATCACGACCACGACACCAACTACGATTATTGCTTGGGGAATATAGTTCTTCCATAAACCTTTTTTGTTGTTAGTGGTTCTCTTGACACGTTCGACTTTGTTTTCGTTTGAGTTTTCGACGTATTCGTCAGGTTGCGGTGTCGGAACTGTTGCGTGAAAATCGTTCAACAGTTCATTTCCATTTAAGCCGACAACTTCAGCGTACTGCTTGATAAACGCTCGCACATAAAAATCTCCAGGGAGTTTTTCAAACTCGCCATTTTCAATCGCCGTTAAGTAACGACGTTGGATTTTTGTCTTCTCTTCTATGTTTTCAATCGTTAAGCCTCGTGCTTCACGAGCGGCTTTAAGATTTTGTCCGATATCAGCCATCAATTAGTACCTTTCATTGAATAAATTGCGAATATATTATACCATACCCACGCGCTTTTAGACGAGCCATCCACCGTCAACATAAATTGTTTGACCGGTGAAATAATCAGCCTTTTCGTCGGTAATTACCTGCACCCAATATGCAATATCATCGGGTTTTGCTAAACGACCGGCGGGAATACTTTCTTGCACGTTTGCGAGCTCTTGAGCAGTAAAGTTTTGAATCATAGGGGTCTCAACCGCCCCCGGGGCAATCACGTTAATGGTCAGACTAGCTGACGCGACTTCTTTAGCATAGGCGTTTGCAAAAGAGCTCAGAGCGCCCTTGACCGTGCTATAGATTGTTTCCATCGCACTACCTACGTGGCCATAAACAGAACCAAATAAAATTATCCGACTATGTTCATTTTTTAACAACATTGGTTCGAAATATTTAATAATTTTTAAGGGTGTCGTGAGGTTAACTTGAATCAACTGATCCACCACTTCGTCACTCTGCTCGCCAAACAGACCAAAGTCCGTAATCCCGTGGGCAAAAATCAACGCGTTGACCGGAAAAAGCTGACCAAAAACTTGTCCTAAGTCATTTTCCTGCCGTGCAAAATCAAATTGCAACGTGAAAAAATCTTGTTTAGGAAAATTTTGCATCAAATCACTGGCTAATTTTTCTGCCATTACTTGATTGTGATTGTAATGGAGATAAAGTGACCAACCGTCCGAGGCTAATTTATGGGCAATTTGTTGTCCCATGCCCCCGGTTGCTCCAAATACTATTGCTCGTTTCATGTTAACTTACCTATTCCTCAGTTGGTAATAATTTAACGACCACAAACTGGCTATCCGCCAGAATTTGATTGACTAGTTTTGCAAAAGTCGCAAAATCAATTTTTTGCAGTCTTTCCAAGTCCTCAAAGAAATATGAATCTTCCAAACGACTCTCGGCACATTCGATAGCTAAGCTAGTGAGGTGGTCGACCGTGCGGAACGATTTCGAGATTAATTCGCGCTTTTCTAAGTTAAAAATTTTCTCACTGAGTTCGGTGCTCTTAAGTGCCTTCAGGACCTCTTCTAACACAAGTTCTGGCTCATCGGTTTGCCCGAAAATTTTGGCGTAATTACCTTGGCGGGAATAGCTCACACCAAACGATAATTCTTGTTGCAAAACTGCGTCGTCGTGCAAACGTTGGTAGAAGTCGGAAATAGCGCCTAACTTAGATTCTAGCATGATTTCGAGTAAGACTTGGACCGAATCATTGGAGTCTAAGTAATTCTTAAAGTTTGGCAACTTAATACCCACACCAAAGCGTTGGTGCGCAGTCTTTCCGTTCACTACCTCGGTATTTGTTTTGACCTCGTTTGCGTCAAAAAGCTGTGTTAGTTTGGCTTGGTCCCAAATCTTATTTCCTACGGGTAACTTTGCTATTTCCGAG
>CAMJXI010000138.1 GCA_946409675.1 uncultured Lactobacillus sp.
TTGCCAAAATCATCCGGTTCAATTCCAGTTGTTGAAAGGAACATCTTTTCACCCTTATCAGGTTGTTGATCCATGTAATCCAAGTAATAATCAATTCCCAAGTTAGGCAAGCCCATCGAGTTGATTGAGCCCAAAGGAATCTTGGCCATTCTAGGTGTAGGGTTACCTTCGCGTGCTTCCATCGTCGCGGTTTTTGAAATAACTGCTCCCGCACTCGAGTTTTTAATCAAATTCATTTGGTCGGAGGTTTCGCAGAAAACACCTGCTGCATTCATTAAAGGACTTGTGAATTCTCTATTTAAAAATTTAGTTGTTAATTGCATTTTCAGTAATTTCTCCCTTGTATGTTTTCATTCCTTGAATTGTGAAAAGTGTGATGAAACTTAAGACATAAAGTGCTGATAAGAAGCCCATGACTACAATGATGATGTAACGGTCCATCAAAAGTCCGATGATGACACTTGAAAATCCGCCAATGGCGCGACCCACGTTCACAATCACGTTGTTGGCCGTCGATCTGATTTCACTTGGATAAAGACGACTGATGACCGCCCCGTAGCCCCCAAACATTCCGTTTGAGAAGAAACCAACCAAGGCACCTGCTAGTAACATAGTTGTGCGGTCATAAACCAAGGTGATGGCAAAAACCGATAAGGCACTGCAGACGAGGAAAATTCCAAAAGCCATTCTAGGCCCAAACTTATCGAGGATTGTGCCAAAGACCATCATCCCGAGCGACATACCAATAATTGTGGCAATCATCCAGACACTTGAGCCTGATACAGTTAGGTGTAACTGATTTTGCATGATAGTTGGTAACCAGTTCATTAACCCAAAGTAGCCGGCGATTTGAACGACCACCATGAAAGTTAAAGCGAGTGTTTGGTAAGTTAATTTAGGTGTTTCAAACAAGCGACCGATGGAAACTTTTTGTTTCGTCTCGGATTTCTGACGGGCAACGAATTGGTCGGATTCTTTTAAGTGTTTCCGGACGAAGTAGGTCAAAGCAACTGGTACAAGTCCTAGTAAGAACAAGTCTTGCCATCTTGCAAATGAGAGAACCCAAGCAGCGACAACGGCTGCAAGTAAAGCTCCCATTTGACCACCGATTGCAGCAAGCGAAGTTAAGCGACCAACTTCTTTCTTCGGAAATGAGTCAGCAATCAAGGTAATACCGACGCCGTATTCCCCTCCGGCACCAATCCCGGCGATAAATCTTAAGATGTAGATGGTCGTAATATCCTTAGCGAAGTACATTGCGGCGGTGGCGAAGGCAAAAATAAAGATCGTATGGGAGAAAGTTTTCACTCTACCATAACGATCTGAAAGAACACCAAAAATTAGTCCGCCAAGAAGCATTCCAAGGTTGGTGATAGTACCGATAAATCCTGCTGCTGCACCGGAAACGTGAAGATCCATCACGATGGAACTTAAAGTGAAAGATAAAAACATGACGTCCATGTTTTCTAGTGCAAAGCCTGAAGCCGTTGATGCGATGATCCAGTTCTGGTGTTTCGAAAAGCGTTTTTTAGGCGCGGTTGTAGTGCTCGTAACATTATTCAATGTTAATTCCTCCAAAATGCGTGCTCTCGTCACGCTTTATTTTGCTACTTAAATTGACAAAATTATCACACGATTCCAGAATAATTGCAAGTCCCAGTTTAAAAAATCTAATTTGACATCTCCCTCATAAAACAATACAATTTAACTAATTTAAGAACTTTAACTTAGTCCTGTGAGGCTAAAAAGTAACAAGTGATTCCATGCGTGGAGTCCAAAGACTGTAAACCTCACAAGCTAATTGTGGGGTTTTTTAGTTTTTGGACAAAAGGAGAAATATCTTGCAACGACCACTATTTATCGCACTCGATTTCCCATCAGCAGAAGAAACAATCAGTTTTGTCAAAGCTTTTGAAGAGACTAAAGGCCTGTTTGTGAAGGTTGGGATGGAATTATTCTATCAAGATGGTCCCAAAGTTATTAAGGAATTAAAGGACCTTGGTTGCAAAATCTTCCTGGATCTCAAATTCCACGATATTCCCAATACGGTGAAAGGTGCGGCTAGAAGTTGCGGACGTTTGGGCGTCGATTATATGACGGTCCATGCGCTCGGCGGGCAAGCGATGATTCGCGCCGCTAAAGAAGGACTACTCGAAGGTGCTAGGGAATGTAATGTGGAGCCAGCTAAGCTCTTGGCCATCAGCCAATTAACCTCGACTAGCCAAGAAGTGTTGAATAATGACCTGCAAATTGCTGGTAAGTTGTCGGACTCAGTTATCCACCTAACTAAGATGGCAATTGCGGGAGGAGCGGACGGAATGGTTTCCTCGGCTTTAGAAGTCCCAGCACTTAAAGAAGTAGCACCAGAAGGATTCCTTTTTGTTACACCAGGTATTCGCCCAACATCAAGTATCGCTGACGACCAGGTGCGCGTGGTCACTCCGGCAAAAGCACATGAGTTAGGATCGACTGGGATTGTCGTGGGACGCCCAATTACCCAAGCAGATAATAGCCAAGCAGCATATCAAGCAATCAAAAACGAATGGGAGCAACAATAAGATGAATGAAAATATCGCAGGATTAATTGCCGAAGATCTTTTGAACATTGAAGCGGTCAGCTTCTCGACTAACCCACCATATACTTGGGCGAGCGGAATTCTCTCACCAATTTACACGGATAATCGGTTGACGATTGCCTACCCCCGCGTTCGCGGTGAGATTGCGGATGGCTTAAGTAGAATTATTGAAGAAAACTTTCCGGAAGCACAGGTTATCGGTGGAGTTGCTACGGCGGGAATTCCTCACGCAACTCTTGTCTCAGACGTTTTGAATAAGCCACTTATCTATGTGCGTTCAAAACCAAAGGATCATGGCCAAGGTAAACAGACCGAAGGACGTTTAGAAAAAGGCGATAAAGTTGTTTTGATTGATGACTTAATTTCGACTGGCGGAAGTGTTTTGAAGGCAGCGGAAGCTGTTCGTGCTGAAGGCGTAGAAGTAATTGGTGTGGCTGCAATTTTCAGTTATCAATTACCAGATGCAGTGAAAAACTTCGCCGATGCAGGCATCCCTTTGGTCACTTTGACTAACTTTGACCATATGATTAAGCAGGCTGTGGCAAAAGGCTACTTGGACGAATCCGAAGTCGACTCAGTTTCGACTTGGAAAAACGACCCATGGGCATGGGACAAGTAAGAATATAGCAAAATCGAGCTCCCCTTCAGTTGAAGAGGAGCTCGAATTTTTTTTGCAATTTTATTTAAAGTATTCGTTAACCCATTGATAGGATTTCTTAATTGATTGCACATCTTGATCGAGATGTGTTTGCAGGTAACGATAGAAAATCAAGTCGACCACGTAGAGCTGACTAATTAAAGAAGTGGTTGCTGCCGTTCTAATCTGGGATGAATGGGATTTGCCATTAGTTGGCACCACCATATTGGCTAGATCAGCAAGTTTTCCATCTTTATTTGACGTAAGCACTACAAGTTTAA
>CAMJXI010000139.1 GCA_946409675.1 uncultured Lactobacillus sp.
AGACGTGTGCTCTTCCGATCTGCCAGCTTCTTACTCATGATGGAACTAGCAATGAGTGGGAGCGACTCAACGGTTGCAGTCGTATCACGCAGAGCATAGATCTTTTTGTCGGCGGGCGCAATGTCATCAGTCGCACTAATAATAGCTGTCCCCACGGAATTAACTTGGTCGATAAATTCTTCGGTTGTGAGATTGACGTTAAAACCTGGAATGGCTTCTAGTTTATCGAGCGTGCCTCCGGTATGACCGAGGCCACGACCAGAGACCATCGGGTTTTTGACGCCAGCTGAGGCTACTAAAGGTGCAAGGGCCAGACTAATCTTGTCGCCCACGCCACCTGTCGAGTGCTTGTCCACCTTGATTCCGGGAATATCGCTCAAATCGAGCACGGAACCAGAATGAAGCATTTCGTTGGCCAAGTTGGCTGTTTCTTCTTCGGTCATACCTTTGAGATAAATGGCCATCAAGAGTGCACTGGCTTGGTAGTCGGGAACAATTCCGGCGGTGTAGCGTTCAATAAAGAAGTTAATTTCTTCCTTAGTTAGTGTCTCTCCGTCGCGTTTTTTCTTAAGAATATCAATAATTTCCATGTTAACCTCCAAAAAAAGCCTAGACACAGTTTGTCCAGACCCCCTTAAAAAATTAATTATGTTTCGTCAAATTATAGGCAGCTAAACCAATTGATAAGATGGCGTCTTTTGAAATTTTAGTCTTTAAGTTATCTGCACCGATTACAGGAATCATTGCAGTAACAACCTTCAAGCTATAGCTCAACACATGAAAGTCCGTCTTACGAGAATAATCATCGTCAGCATATGGGTCTTCGTGGTTGTAGGTAAAGTTGATTTCGTCGTTTTGGACGTAGCCGTCGACATGGTTGGTCAAGATACGATCGTGCATATCAGCGAGTGGTTCAGTTAAATGTTGGAGGGTTAGTTTTTTATCGGACTCATTTTCATAATAGTCTTCTTGCTTCATCGTGAAATAAGCACTGATTGGTTTGTCTAGAACTGCCAAGCTATCGATAAATTTGTAAACACGTTCAGCATCAAGTGGTTGTTGTTTCTTAATAATTTTAGTGCCGGTAAGTTGTAAGTCATCGGCTAAAGTTAAGCTATCTATAGTATTCATCTCGTCCTCCATATTTACTCTTAATTATACCAAAAATGTCGCCTTTTGCATTATTATCCCGCCGACTAATTTGGATTTAGGATAATCTTACAAAACAGCTATCACATCAAAGAATGGTCCGCTCCTAAATCAGTGTGGTCAAAATTAATCTGCACCGTCACATCGCCAATTCGCCGACGCAGGTCATTATTAATTTGAACCAGCCACTCGTCATCATCGAACTTAGAATTTTCTGGAACACGCAGGTCAAACTGGAGCAAATCGTCATTGTTTGGTAATTGCTCAACGTGAAAGTCATGAATGGAGAGTCCTGCGTGATACCCTGCAATCGTTTCTCTGGCCATCACGTAAAAACGCGAATATTTTTTGGAATGAATATCCAGCGGATCAATGTGAGCCACTAAATGAATTCCGTCTTCTCGGATAAAGTCGCGTTCGATTTTATCCACTATTTCGTGCGCCTTATCAAGGCTCAGAGTACTATCGAGTTCGATGTGAACCACTGCAAAAATCGTATCGTGCCCGTACTCGTGAATCATCAAATCGTGAAAGCCCAAGATATTATCGTATTGCTCTAGCTTATCCGCAATTTCTTCGATCAAGTCCTCGTTTGGCTTCTCACCCAGTAGTGAGTTCACAAATTCGTGGATCATGATAAAACTGGAACCGACAATGAACACCGCTACCACCAAGGCAATCCAGCCATCCAAGTTAATCTTGAAGTAGATGGAAATTAACGCCGCCACCAAAATACCCAAAGTCGTTAATGCGTCATTTCTCGCGTCTTTACTAGCAGTGACTAACGTTGGTGAATCAACCTTTTGCCCAATTCTGCGGTAAGTAAACATCTGCCACAGTTTCAGCAAAATTGAAATAACCAACAACACGATGGCTAACGTACTTAGGCGAATCGCCGTTGGATTCATAATTTTTTGAATGGAAGAAAAAATAAATTGGAGACCAACAAACATCATTATTAGAGCCATGATAAAGCCAGAAATTTCTTCAAAACGTTGGTGGCCAAAAGGGTGTTCGTCATCGGCTTTTCTTCCCGAAAAACGAAAACCCGTAATCGTCAAAATGGAGGCTGCAAAATCAGACAACGAATTAACCGCATCCGCAATCAACGCGACCGAACCCGAAAAAAGGCCGACAAAGATTTTAATCCCAAAAAGAGCAGCGTTTGTGAGCAAACCAAAGATACCTGCCATCATCCCCGCTTGTACCCGAGCCTGGATTGGGCTTTTTGTTTGCGCAATCTGATCTATTCTTCTGAGAATGTAATTTGTCAGCATAATAAACCTCCAATGTTACTATTTAATTATAGCATCTCAGGTATCATTTCATTAATGGTTGCACTTTCGTTGGATAATATAACGGTAGGTATGGTATTCTACAGGCATACAAAATGGGGAATGTTTTATGAATAAAAAAGTAGCCAAAAAACGCAAACTCAATCCGGTCCTAATCGTACAACTGATTATGACGATTGCTCTTTTTGCGTCTTTTTTTATCTTCCCCGTTTTAGAAATCGAACCCGCCTACCAAACGACCGTTTTTCATGAAATGAGTTTTTTCTATTACGTGCGGGTCACCGATTACTTTGAAATCGGCCTAGCAGGAATTATCTTGATTGCCCTTTTCATTTTCCCGACCATCACGTTGTTCCTCACATTCAAAGATAAAAATTTAACGCGGTTTGCCAGTATGTACCCTGCATCCCTCTGTATTGCTTTTGCCATTGGAATCTATTGGTACCTCCAAGAACACATCGGCTATAACATAACCGATCCGGGTATCCATGCGAAATTTGGAATTGAACCCCAAGTTGCAATTGGCTTGACCTTTTTACTCTTTCTTTCTTGCATCTGGAATTACTATAAAAACCGTAATGAAGCTGGAAATAAAAAGCTCCGTCAAAAAATAATTAAAAACCAGAAAAAAATCGCCTAGTTTTACGTAATTAAAAGAGAGGGGGAAAAATAATGGATCGAGAAAATGCTGACCAAGACAATGGTTCCAAAAGATTTCGCTATCTTTTTTATATTGCCCTTTCTATCGTTGGGCTGACAATCTACATTTTTTTGGCGGTGCCCGTTATCTGGCACTATCTTGGGACTATTTTTACCGGGCTCGCCCTCGTCTTGTTGTACTTGCTCGTACTTTATCTGGTGGAACGCCAAGCAATGCGCACCAATTTAGATTCCGACCAAAATTTTGTGAAAGTTATTCTTTCCTTCTCGGCCTTACGCTACATTGTGATTGCCGTCGCCCTCGCAGTTTCGGTAATCTACACCATTCCCGTGGTCACCACGCAACACACCAACGACTACAAGCAGTACCTCGAAATGAAAAACG
>CAMJXI010000140.1 GCA_946409675.1 uncultured Lactobacillus sp.
GATTTCCATTGGTGACTGGAGTTCAGACGTGTGCTCTTCCGATCTAAGGTATCATTGTCAATGATATCGCCATTAAGGTGGCCGGAAGTCAGTCATTCCAAGATTTAGATCAATTTTTGAAAGAAAAGAAAATTCCTGGCATTTTCCAAATTGATACCAGAAATATTGTTAAAAAATTTAGTCAATTGGATGTCCAAAAGGCAAGTATCATGGACACCCACGACCAGCATGCCGTCGATCAAATCAAGGCACTGGTCCTTCCTAAAAATAAAGTAAATATGGCGTCCACCGCGGACGCTTATGCCGCACCAAACATTGGTAAGACTGTCGCAGTAATTGATTTAGGCCTGAAGCATTCGCTTTTACGCGAACTCTCGTTACGCCAAATAAACTCTGTCGTCTTACCATATGATGTTTCATTAGAAGAAATCTTGAACATCCGCCCAGACGGCCTGATTATCTCAAACGGTCCTGGTAAAATCAGCGACCTCAAGATTAACTTTACCGACATTATCGGAGCACTGTCGTTGACGATTCCCATCATGGGGATTGGCCTTGGCTATCTTGCTTTGAGCAATTATCTCGAGCTTGAGTTGACTACACTGCGTCCTAACTATATCGGCTCAAATTATCCGGTCATTAATTCCAACACCAAAGAAATCTGGCAAACGGCCATGAACATCCAGCAGATGGTAACCAAGATTCCGGAAGCGATGAAATTTTCAGAATCGTTCACCGATTTACATAGTGATTTAGTTGCCGGCTATCTGAGTCGCGAGAAGAAGTTGATTGGGATTGCCTTCAACCCTGAAGGTTCACCTGGTAACTTCGATGCTCGGCGTATCTTTGATTTGTATTTAAAAATGATGGAGTAAATTATGCCACATAGAGACGAACTCAAAAAAATATTAATCATTGGAGCTGGACCAAACATTGTTGGCCAAGTAGCCGAATTCGATTTGATTACTACGCAAGCAGTAGAGTCTTTTTTAGAAGATGACGTACATTTAGTCATCGTGAACCCTAATCCGGCGACTGTCGCAACACAACCGAGCTCTAAGGCAACCATTTACTTGGAACCGATGACTTTGGCGTTTATTAAACGAATCTTGCGGATGGAAGAACCTGATGCCATCGTGACTGCCTTTGGGAGCATTGTAGCAATCGACATGGCCGAAAAACTTGTGCAAGACGGTATTTTGCATGAACTAGACATTGAGCTGCTCACGATTAACGAGGGTGTTTTAAAGGCGCTCGCTGACAAACGTAACCTGATTGAAATTCTGCAAGCCAACAAGATTCCCTGCAGCCAAACTTTTGAACTGGCGGATAGTATTAGCAACTTAAGAGGGCATTTGGAGAATATTCAATTTCCTTTGATTTTGTTGAAGAAGAACAAGTTCGCTGCCAACCAACACTTAAGCATCAAAACCGAAAACGAACTCTTAGAGTACTTGGAAAAGGAATCCCAGACCCACGAATACGATCCTGCAGACTACCAAGTCTACGAGGATTTATCCGACTGGGAAGAGATTTTGGTTGATGTGCTTCGAGACAACGAAGGTAACTTAAACTTCTTGAATTTCGCCGGTTCGATTGAACCTGTTGCCATCAACAGTGGGGACTCTATCTTAGTTAGTCCAGCGATGACGCTTAGCAATACACACGTGCAACAGATTCGCCGTATTGTCCGTAAAATTGGGCAGGTTTTTGATGTGCACGGAATTATGAGTATCCATTTCGCGGTCATGCACCACGGTGACCAAGCACAAATTAAGATGCTTAGTTTAAAGACCAGAATTACCAGAAGCTGTTTACTCGCATACCGGGCGGGAACCTTTAACATCGGTTATTCTTTGGCTAAGATTGCCTTAGGTTATAATTTGAATGAAATAAAGGACCCAAATTCTGGCTTAAGTGCCGCAATTGAACCAGTGCTTGATTCTGTCGCTATTAAGGTGCCAAATTGGTCATTTACTGATGATGGTGAAAACTACTATTTGTTGAACGACCAAATGAAAGCAGGGGGCGAAGCAATTGGGATTGGCCGAAACTTTGAGTCAGCACTCTTAAAAGGGCTCGATTCAACAACTTTCAATAGCCAAAGCCTGGGAATTGCCGATTATTACTTACCGCAAGAACCCGATTTGATTTTGGAAAAAATCAAGGTCAGAACTGAACAAACTCTCTTGCAGATTTTAGCAGCGTTAGTGCGTGGAGCTTCCTTAACCCAAATTCGCCGAATTACTTTAATTCACCCGGTTTATTTGCAAAAGTTGCTACACATTGCGCAATTAATTATCAAGTTACAAAACGTTGAAGGACTAGTGATCGAGAAAGAATTACTCGAAGAAGTGAAGTTCTTTGGCTTCTCGGATAACTTAATTTCTGAGATTACTAACATCCCAATCGAAGATCTGAGTAAAATAAAAGACAAGTATGGCATCAAACCAAGTTTCATCGGAATTGATGGGACAGCGGGTTTGTATACACCAAATGTCTCGGCAACGTACTCAGATTATGGTGTGCAAGATGAAATTGAACCCTTACCAAACGACAAGCCAAAGATTCTCATTGTCGGGACGGGACCATTCCAAATCTCGCTCAACTCAGAGTTTGACTACATGTTGTATCATTCCATTCAAACCTTGAAGGAATTGGGTTATCAAACAATTATCATCAGTAATAATTCGGAATCAATTAGCTCAAGCTATCGCTTGGTCGATCGGGTTTACTTCGAACCAATTAGCCTGGAAAACATCTTAGCCATTGCCAAGAAGGAACAATTAACCACGGTCATGACCCAATTTAGTGGGAAGATGATCAACCAATTCAAACACCATCTGAAACAAAATGGCTTGCATATTTTGGGTCAGCCCGATCATCAAACGATTGCAATCGACCAGAAGCAAGAACTCAACCGGGTACTTGAAAAACTAGATTATAATGGTATCCCTGGCTTTTCAACGGACAATCCTGAGAAAGCCTGCGAATTCTCTAAGGAGATCGGCTTCCCAGTATTGGTTGGTGGTAAAAACTGCCACCAGTCGAAGAAATCGGCCGTTGTCTTTGATATTCCAGCCTTATCGCAATACATCACTGAAAATGAACTCAGCAACATCAACATCAGTAAGTTTGTTGAAGGGCAGAAGTATGAAGTCACCGCAATTTGTGACGGAACTGAGGTAACCATTCCTGGGATTATCGAACACCTCGAACAATCCGGTTCTCATGCAAGTGATTCTATTTCCGTCTTCAATCCTCAAAACCTGTCGTCAGATCAACGACGCCAGATTCGGGACATGACCGTCGAAATTACCAAACAGATTCAGATTCGTGGTTTATTGAACCTTCATTTCTTAATCAATCGCGGAACAATTTATGTGCTGCAGGTTAAGACTTACGCAGGACACAACGTAGCCTTTTTGTCGAAGTCACTGGGACAAAATATCACGGCGATAACCACAAAG
>CAMJXI010000141.1 GCA_946409675.1 uncultured Lactobacillus sp.
CGAGATCTACACTCTTTCCCTACACGACGCTCTTCCGATCTGTTGAATGGCACCAATCTCGTTGTTGACGGCCATCACGGAGACTAAAATTGTATCCTTGCGAATAGCAGCTTTTAAATCGGCTGGCTTGATGCGACCGCTGGCATCAACTGGCAAAATAGTAATGTCGAAACCGAGTCGTTCTAATTGCATGACCGAGTTTAAGACTGCGGGATGTTCGACGGCAGTTGTAATGATGTGTTTGCCGAATTCGTGTTTAGCAATGGCTGTGCCTTTAATTGCCCAGTTATCACTCTCGGTTCCACCACTAGTAAAATAAATTTCGGACATCTTAAAACCGAGCAAGTCACTCACTTGTTTGCGCGAAGTTTCCAGCAGTTGGAAAGCTTTGTCACCAAGTTCGTGGAGACTTGAAGGGTTGCCCCAGTAGTTTTCTGACACCTTTTGGTAGGTTGTTAACGCGTCTGCGTTAATTTTGGTTGTTGCACTATTATCAAAATAAATCATCTGTTCACCTAATTTTTCAAATAAAAAACGACCTTACGGTCGTATTCTAACTTTAAGAGTATAGCTTAATTTACTACAATCTTCAATTTTTTACTTACTTTTCGTTATTGTTTTGTTCCTTATTGTAATCTTGCTCGATCCGATGGAACGAACCAGGTTCGACTTTTTCTAAGGCAGTGGCAATTGTATCAAGGGCTTTTTGGTAATCAAACTCGTCTTGATAGAGTTGCATAGCATCTTGAATGGCCAATTTAATCTCGGCTGTCGTGATAAATTTGTTAGCGTATTGCACGGCGTTTTCGACCAAACGAGCTGAGTCGACGATACTGTCGGCTTCGTCCCGCAATTTGTTGATATCTTGTTGGACGAGAATCAACTTGCCGGAAATTTGTTCCAGGTTAATTCGTACTTGGTTCAACTCGCTGTTCAAATCCGTAATTTCATTTAAGACCACGTTGTAGAAATCGACGAATTCACGAGGTAAACCAGGTAATTTTTGACGGTCAATCTTTCTTTTAACCAAGCTGACTTCTTGAGCAAAATTATCAAGTGAACCAGCGGCAATCTTCTCGGCTTCAAACAATCCGTCGACGTCGTCACTGATTTCCTTTTGGCGGGCAGCAATCGCAACCAGGCGTTCTTCCACTTGATAGAAGTCGTTTCTAAGAATTGAATAAACGGCTTCGCCATCGGCCATCTTTTGTTGGTCGATTTCAAAGTCACTTTGCATTTGGTTAACTTCTGCATCTAAATCAGTAGCTTCTTTCAACTCACCGTGAGTAAGTTGGTAGCTTTGATCGATATGGTCGAGTTTTTGGATTAATTGGTGACTGTTGCTTGATGCTGTGTTGAAGGCCTTGACGAGCGATTCTTGTTTCTTCTCGACAATCTTTCTGGCCTTCATTTCGTTTTCCATTGCGGCGTATTGTTTATCAATCTCACCGGCAATCTTCTCGTTGTTCTTCTCTAATTCGTCAACATCTAATGATTGAATATACTTATTAGATTGGTCGATTTCCTTTCGAATAGTCCGGATGTCTGCTAAGATGTTGATTTCGGCAAAGTTATACTTGTCGGCTTCCATCTGCTTGTAGACGTCCAAAATTTCGTCGAGTTGGTTCGGAAATTCGGTGCGAACTTCTTGTTGGCCCTTCTCAAGCTTAGGTAAGAGTCCGTTCAAAGTGGTGATATTCATGTTGATGCGGCTCAAGACGCGTTTAGCTTCAACGTGGTCGCCTTCGTCGCTCAGTGTGGTCACGATGTCGAAATCCGACTCGAGTTCGGTTAAGCGGTTTTCGAGTTGATCAAGTGCATTGCCATACTTGAAGCTATTTGAGAGAATATTCTTACGTTCTGCTTGGTAATCTTTTAAGAGATAGTTTAATTGTTGGGCATTATCGTGGTCGCTTTGGAGTAATTGATCGAACACCTCAGAAGCGTTGCCTAAGTCGGATTCGATTTCAGTGAGTAATTCGTCAGCGGCTTTGATATTTGCCTTAGCTTTGAAAGTCTTGTAGCCGGCGTTTTGTTCTTCGGCGTGGTCAAGCTCTAAATCAACATCGGGTACGTGATGTTGGAAGGTATCGTTAAAGACCTTCTCCCAGCTCTCGAAACTGGCCAAGCTTTCGCCTGATAAGGACATAGCATTTAACCGGTCGATTTGGTCGGCCAGTTTTTGGCCATCAATGTGGCTCCGTCTTTCATTTAAAGCTTGAATTTTTTTGCGTTGGGAAGCATTCATCATAATCGATCCAACCAGGACAATTAAGATTACGACGATGACTCCTAGAATTAAAAATGTTTGTGTAGACGACATATTCGGCCCCCAGGTTTTTATCTACCTTTGATTATACCAAAAAACCGCCCTGATATTTGAGTATTTAATGTTTTATTTATGAATAATTACTTGCAAAAGCACGCTTCACTCTCTATAATAGAACGAGTGTAAAATATTGCAGCGATGAGTGACAAGAACGTCAACATCTCAAGGCGTAAAGTTAGACTAGTAACCCGGCGGCTGCCTGTGGCGAAAACGTGAACTTGAGATGCACGAATGTTGAGCTCAACATTGGTATTTTACTCCAAAAAAATTTATGGAGGACATCTAATGTCAAGATATACAGGTCCAAGCTGGAAACGATCACGTCGTTTAGGCTTATCACTTTCAGGCACTGGTAAGGAATTATCACGCCGCTCATACATCCCTGGAGATCACGGTCCAAACAGCCGTATCAAACTTTCAGAATACGGTACACAATTGCGTGAAAAGCAAAAGCTCCGTTGGATGTATGATGTTACAGAACGTCAATTCGTTAACACATTTATCAAGGCCGGCAAGATCCGCGAAGGTAAGCATGGTGTTAACTTGATGATCTTACTCGAACAACGTTTAGACAACGTAGTTTACCGTTTAGGTTTAGCAACTACTCGTCAACAAGCTCGCCAATTAGTTAACCATGGTCATATCACTGTTGATGGCAAACGTGTGGATATTCCTTCATACGAAGTCAAGGTTGGCCAAGAAATCGGCTTACGCGAACGTTCACGTAACCTCGACCAAATCAAGAATGCACTTGAAGCAACTGTTTCTCGTCCATCATTCGTTACTTTCGACGATAACAAATTAACTGGTTCATTAACTCGTTTACCAGAACGTGACGAATTAGAACCTGAAATTGACGAAGCCTTGATTGTTGAATTCTACAACAAGAAACTTTAATATTTCAAACCAAATCCAAAACCTTTTATGGTTTTGGATTTTTTTGTTGGCTTGATTTCTGTTTTCTTAGTTATTGTCATTACTGTAAACAAAAAGACGATCTACATCGTCTTCAATAACTTCTCTACCCTCTTATTCTGG
>CAMJXI010000142.1 GCA_946409675.1 uncultured Lactobacillus sp.
AATTGATACCCAATTAAATGGCGCAGCCGTCGAAAAGCTCTTCATGGATCTTGGAGTTCGGGTCTTTCATTCGAGCCGCTTTACGAATATGAAGGAACAAAGACAATTTATTCGCGTGGTTTTAGCCCAAGACCTCTGTAAACTAGACCGGGGCTTACAACTAGTACAACAAGGACTGGACCAGTTGTCAGCAGTACCTAGTTGTCCTAAATAATTTAGTAAAAATAGTAATCTGTGGAGCAAATACTTGCTCCATTTTTTTACGTTTTTTGCATTCTTTAGTTACAGAAAGTTCACGTGATTTTCCCAAAAAGAGGAGATAATTAAAACAATCAGAAAAAATAGGAATTATACTAAGAAAGACTATATAATGAATAGTTGATAGCTAAGCTAAAGTACTCTTTTTACCTGCTGTTATTAATCTCTGACTAAATTGACACACGACGCGCGAGTTGGCTATAATTTTAAGCATAGTCATGTTGCCACTTTAGCTCAGAAGGTAGAGCATCACCATGGTAAGGTGGGGGTCGCCGGTTCAAATCCGGCAAGTGGCTTTTGGAGCCCAGATTCAAAAGTTTTTATTTTTTCAATTTCAAAAAATAAGGAGTTACATGATGAATCAAAGTGAAAAATCACAATTACAACAAGTAGCGATGCTCGTTAAACGACGCATGGAGACTGACGAGACTGGTCATGATTTCGACCACGTTAAACGCGTAATCAGAAACGCCCAACTAGTTCTCTCGCGTGAGAAAAAGGCCGACGAGTTCCTTGTCTTATTAACTTGTTATTTACATGATTTTTATGACGAAAAATTAGTTTCTGACGTTGCTGATGAAAAAGCCAACCTCCGCCAATACCTGATGGACGTGATTGAAATTGACCCCGCAACGATTAATGAGGTCTTCAAGATTATCGACCAGATGTCGTTCTCACACAATTTGGACCATGATGAGGAATTATCGCTAGAGGGTCAAGTGGTGCAGGATGCGGACCGCTTAGACGCGATTGGGGCTATTGGGATCGTTAGGACGATTCGCTATGGGACGGCACATGGCTTTGTCGACTATGATGAGAATATTCCCCCAAGAACAGATGAAGAATTAACTGAAGAAAATTATCGCGAAGATACTCCGATTTTGAACCACTTCTACGAGAAGCTCTTCAAATTAGAAAAATTAATGAACACCAAGTATGCCAAAAAATTAGCTAAGGACCGCAACAAGTTCATGCATGAATTTGTGACGGAATACAAAGCTGAATATCACGGCGAGAAGTAATAAAACAAATTTAGAGCAAAAAAATACGGTTCCTGACATTAGTCGGGAGCCGTATTTTACTAGTCAATAACTATTCAATTGTAATATTGCTAGGACTTTCTGGATCTTCTTCTTTTTTAGGTAGTGTAACTTTCAAAACACCGCCCTCATATTTTGCGTGAATATTTTTCTCGTCGACATCAGGTAAGTGGTATTGCCGTGATACGTGGCCCACCGAGCGCTCATTGTGCAAAATATTGCCATCGTGATCGCTTAAATCTGTAAAGGTTTCGCGTGTTCCAGAAACAGTTAAAACGCCGTTTTTGTAGTTCAGATGAATTTTTTCTTTATTCATCCCTGGCATATCAATCGCAATAGTATAGTTCTTGTCTGATTCAACAACATCTGACTGCATGAAACTGGTCATTGCGTGTGCATCGAAGATATCTTTCGGAAAATCCAAAAGATTATAGCCACTGAACCAGTTGTTTAACCGGTTCCGCAATTCACGATTGTAGTTTTGACTGTTCGTTAATTCATTTGCCATACAAAAAATCTCCTTTCAAATTAAAAACCTTACATGATTATTTTAGATTATAATAAGGGTAAATGCAAAAATCTGAACTGAAACTTGCAATTGGTCTAGAACATGATCTAAGGGAAATAAATCTTGTTCGCTTGATTTTTTCTGAAAAATGGTGTAATTTCTAAATATAGAAACGAACAAATGTTCGCAAAAGGAGGTGCCATTTTGTACGATTATCACTACGAGCCAAAACGTCTGATCTTCATGATTGACAACAAATCCTTCTATGCAAGTGTCGAAAGTGTCGCCTTAGGTCTTAATCCCTTACAGTCTAAATTAGTTGTGATGTCGACCCAAAAAAACACTAACGGGGGACTGGTTCTGGCAGCCTCGCCCCAAGCTAAAAAACAATATGGTATTAAGAACGTCATGCGCCAACGCGAACTTCCTAGCAAGAAAGAAGCGCCCGATTTAATCTACGTTAATCCCCGCATGAACCTCTATATTAAGAAGAGTATGGAAATTACCAACATCTTTCGCAAATACATCGCCGATGAAGACCTACACGTTTACTCCATTGACGAAAGTATTTTGGATATGACTAACTCCTATCGTTTATTTGGCGACGACCCGTTTGAAGTCGCGCGCAAGATTCAAACAGAAATTCGGGAAACTCTCGGACTCTATACGACAGTCGGGATTGGCGAAAACCCGCTTTTGGCTAAACTGGCATTAGATCTTGATGCCAAAAAACGGACTTCAATGATTGCCTACTGGCATTACCTAGAGGTCCCCGACACAATCTGGAAGGTGAAAGATATTACTGATGTTTGGGGGATTAACAGCCGCACGGCCGTGAGACTCGAAAAATTGGGCATTACTAATATGTATCAATTAGCGCATACCGACCCTAATATTTTGCATAAAGAGTTTGGCATTATTGGTGACCAACTTTTTGCGATGAGCTGGGGTGTCGACCGGAGTATCTTGCGGGATAAGTATCTCCCAAAAGCGAAGAGTTACGGTAATTCCCAAGTTTTACCCCGCGATTACCGTAGCAAACGCGAAATCGAGATTGTTATCCGCGAGATTGGCGAGCAAGTGGCCGCCCGAATTCGAAAGAGAAAATTGCAGACGGGGTTAGTTAGTCTTTGGATTGGATTTTCTTACAAGAGCAGTGAAGGCCGGGGTAGATCCGGTTTTAGAAAACAGCATAAAATTAATTACACCAACGACAATCAAGAACTGGTGGCGGAACTGATTGGGATGTTTCGCAGCAACTGGAAGGGCGAAATTGTGCGAAATGTTGGCGTCGATTATGGAAGTTTGATTCCAGAACAAGCCCAACAGCTGAATCTTTTCTTGAAGCCTGAGCAACAGGTTAAATATTTCAACTTTGACCGGACGGTTGATCAACTCCGCAAAAGATTTGGATTTACCGCAGCTGTCAAGGCCAGCAGCTTGAGTAGCGGGGGCACCGCAATTGAACGTGCCTCACTCGTTGGCGGACACAATGGTGGTAATAGTTATGAATGATTTTGACCAA
>CAMJXI010000143.1 GCA_946409675.1 uncultured Lactobacillus sp.
ATTTCCATTGGTGACTGGAGTTCAGACGTGTGCTCTTCCGATCTCAGAAGCCTTGTTCCTTCATCATTTTGACGGTGTTGACCAAGTTAGTTACCCGCGCCACTGGGACGTGGTCGATTGCACCGGTCGATGTTTTGGCAACAACACTGGTTAAGCCGGTTGCCCGGTGCTTTGGAATGATGATTGCATCTACGCCAGTAGCATCTGCTGTCCGCAAAATCGAGCCCAAATTATGGGGATCTTCGATACTATCGAGCATCAAGAAAAATGGTTCCTTTTCTTCGGCGTTGAACTTAATTAATAAGTCATCGAGATCAGCGTATTCGAAGCTGGCGACTGCGAGCACGATTCCTTGGTGATTGCCATTTTCAGTTAAGTCATCGAGTTTTGACTTAGGGACTTCTTGGGCAATCAAACCCTTTTGTTTGGCTAACTTGAAGACTTCTTTAGCGAATTCTTCTTGCACGCCTTTTTGGATGAAAATCTTGTTGATGCTGTTAGCATCCATTTCTTTTAAGTAATCAACTGCTGCGTGGCGGCCGAAAACGAAATCTGGTTTAGTCGAATCGATAGTCATTAAGTGCTCCTTCTTCTACTTGTGTAATACACCAATTGGCGATTTCAGCAATCCGTTCGTCTTGTTCTGAGAGCTTCAAGTAACCAAAGATGGCCTCAAAACCGGTGGAAATATTGTAAGTCCCTACCGACGTGTTTTTGGCATGGGTGTAACTCTTCGCATTCCGACCACGATTGAAATATTCCAATTCGGTTTCCGTTAAGAAATTGTCGTCCTTCATTTTTGCAATCAACGCTGCTTGAGCCTTGGCTGAAACGTAGTGGGTCGCTTTTTGTTGTAATTGTTTTGGTCTAACTGTGCCCTTTTGGACCAAGTTTTCACGGACGAAAACCTCATATACTGCATCCCCGACATAAGCTAGGGTGATGCCGTTTAAACTAAGTGGATTGACTTTATTCATTATTCCTCTTCCATTTTGTACCTTGTGGTGTGTCTTGTAAGATAATTCCCATCGCGTCTAGTTGGTCACGAATTTCATCACTCCGTGCAAAATCCTTATTTGCCCGGGCAGCAATTCGCTCTTCGATTAACGCTTCGACCTCGCTATCAAGATTATCAGTTTTTTCAGCAAATTCGACGCCAAAAACCAGCATGATTTTGGTGAACTCGGTGCTAAATTGTTGCAAGAGTTCCTTATCAACTTCTGGACGACTAAGCTCTTGGTTAATGTGACGTAACAAGCTATAAACAACGGTTAGACCGTTTTGAACGTTGAAGTCATCATCCATGACAATCTTGAATTCCGTGAGCGAATCGGCAAGTTTGTGGCGTAAGTTCTCGTTCACGATTGAGTCTGTATCATCGTTGATTCGGTAGTTAACTTCGTCGAGCGTATTTTGCATTCTCGTCAAGACATTCTTGGCTTCAGCTAGGTTGTCCTCAGAATAACGAATTGGCCGCCGGTACTGCGTGCTTGCCATGAAGAAACGCAAGACTTGGGGGTCGACCGTCTTAATCATTTCGTGGACGGTCACGAAGTTGCCGAGGGACTTGCTCATCTTCTCGTCATTTTGGCCGACGGTGACGAACCCGTTGTGCATCCAATAGTTGACGAATTTCTGACCGGACTCAGCTTCACTTTGGGCAATCTCGTTTTCATGATGAGGGAACTCTAAATCTTGGCCACCACCGTGAATGTCAAAAGTCGCTCCTAAGTATTTGGTCGACATCACAGAACATTCGATATGCCAACCTGGACGGCCTGCACCCCAAGGTGATTCCCAGCTAATTTCGTCTGGTAATTTCTGCGATTTCCAGAGGGCAAAATCAATTGGGTCTTCTTTTTGGGCAAATTCTTCGTCGTCAACGTGTTGGCTCGCACCAACCTCTAACTCTTCGATATTTTGGTCGGAGAGTTTACCGTAATCAGCGAACTTACGCGTCCGGTAATAGACGTCACCGTTAACTGCATAGGCATAGCCGTTTTCAATCAACTTTTCAATGAAGGCGATAATTTCAGGAATATGCTCGGTTGCTTTTGGGTTCAAAGTTGCGGGCTCGATGTGCAAAGCCTTGGTGTCTTCCATGAAGGCAGCGATAAACTTGTCGGCCAATTCCTTGACCGTAATGTTGTCCTTGCGCGCCTGGTTAATCATCTTGTCGTCGACATCGGTGAAGTTTGAAACGTAATCGACCTTGAAACCACGATATTCAAAGTAACGACGGATCGTGTCAAAGGCGATTGCGCTTCGCGCATTTCCGATGTGAATGTAGTTGTAGACGGTTGGGCCACAGACGTACATCTTGACTTGGCCTTCTGTGATGGGGTGAAATTCTTCTTTTTCACGGCTTAACGTATTAAATATTTTGATCAACTTCGTAGCTCCTTTAAAATTGACTGAATTGAACTTATCTCTTTAAAATTCTACCATTTATTCGACTTTTGCGCTTGCAAACAAAAAGGTTATCTAACTTTACAGTCAGAATAACCTTAGATTTGCTGTTTACTTTAATTGAGCCAAAGTTTCATCGATATGATGAAGGGCTTTTTCACGGCCTAATAATTCGATTGATTCGCCAATCCCAGGACCATGCATTGAACGAGTTGTGGCAATACGTAAAGGCATGAAGAGCTTACGACCCTTAACGCCGGTATCAGCCTTAACTTGGTTGATTGCTTGCATGATTTGTGGTGCGGTAAAGCGTGGTAAATCAACTAATTTTTGACGAAAGTCAGTGATGGCAAGTTTTGCATCATCTTCTGCTAATTCAGTCAATGCTGCTTCATCAAGCTTCTCTGGGTTCTTGAAGAAAATTGCGGCCATCTCAGAGATTTGAGCGGTGTAGCTCATTTGGACAGAATAGATATTCACTAATTGGCGAATCCATTCAATCTTTTCAGTCGAAGGATCTGCTTCAACTAAACCAGATTCTTGCAAGTTCTTCAGCGAAAGATCGAGCAAGTCATCACGGTTAGCAGTCTTCACGTATTGGTTGTTGACCCATTCCAATTTCTTTTGGTCAAAAGAAGCTGGTGATTTAGAAAGACGAGTTGGGTCGAATTGTTTGATCAAATCCTTGCGCGCAAAAATTTCATCTTCACCGACTGGTGACCAGCCGAGTAATGTAATGAAGTTAAACATTGCATCTGGCAAGTAACCAAGTTCACGGTATTGTTCGATGAATTGGAGCACTGATTCGTCACGTTTAGATAATTTCTTACCAGTGGCCGTGTTGATGATCAGATCGGAAGAGCACACGTCTGAACTCCAGTCACCAATGGAAAT
>CAMJXI010000144.1 GCA_946409675.1 uncultured Lactobacillus sp.
TACATCTATCTTACTTTGCCCAGAAAAAAAGAACAAACCTTAATTGGCTTGTTCTGCAATAAATTAAATTAGATACTCTGCCCAAGAATTATTTTTGCGTTTGTAGGACGAGTAACTCTTTGTCATCGTGTCGTATTTCAAAACGGGTACTACCCCACTCTTAACTGTATTTCCATCGATAAAATAATGGTTCTGGTCATCCCAGTATACTAAACCGAGGTAGTCTGCATCTTTTGCGACTACTTCAGAATTAAAATGTCCACTGACAATATCTTTGAAAAATAAACCTTTAGTCGCTGGAAATTTACCCGCTTCTTCATCAATGCCTGCATGGACAAAAATCTTCTCAGCGGTTTGATAATATCTCGTAGCCAACGCTTTTTCCTTAATCCACGAAAGTAGCTCCTGCTTGTTTGGGTTTGCCAAAAGTTTCTCGTGCAACAAATCAGCTAAATCTAATTCAGAGTGCGCATTTTCTGCCACAATTTCTTGTAATTCAGAATCGGTAAAAAAGCTTTTGACAGTCTTAAAACCAACATCGACGACATACGACGGCATTGCCTGCTCTTCAAAAAAGAGCCAGTTTGAGAACCATTCATCATGATTGCCCCATAAAACGACAACTTGGTCAGGATAGCTTTTCTCTAGTTGCATAATCTCTGCTAAAACGTGAAAAGAATGATCCCCGCCATCAACATAATCTCCCACAAAAATCAGTTTATCCGTGGGACCGAGCTGAATTAGATTGAGTGAAGCCATCATTTCTTCGTAACAACCGTGCATATCACTCAGCGCATAGATTGTAGACATTTGATCAACCCCCTCTTTGTTGGCAGACAATTTTCAACTCTTTAATGTACATCTATCTTACTTTGCCCAGAAAAAAAGAACAAACCTTAATTGGCTTGTTCTTCGAGAAATATTTCTAAAGTACTGCGTTACCGCTAAATTGACTGTTATACAAATCAGCATAAAATCCTTTTTGCTTCATCAAGCCATCATGCGTCCCAGTTTCAATTACGGAACCTTCGTTCATCACGATAATTTGGTCAGCATCTCGAATCGTTGAAAGTCTGTGGGCAACCACGAAACTCGTCCGGTTCGTCAGCAAGCGTTGCATTGCATGTTGAATATGGATTTCAGTTCTTGTATCAACAGAACTAGTTGCTTCGTCCAAAATCAAAATATCTGGATTTGCCACAAATGCTCTGGCAATCGTCAACAATTGTTTTTGACCTTGTGAAATGTTTGAAGCAGATTCATTCAAAATCGTGTTGTAGCCATCTGGCAAATGCTTCACGTATGAATCAACGTGGGCAGCCTTTGCAGCAGCAATAATCTGTTCGTCAGTCGCGTTTTCATTACCGTACTTCAAGTTATCCCAAATTGTACCGGTAAATAACCAAGTATCTTGTAAGACCATCGCAAACTTAGAACGGAGATCAGCACGATCGATATTTCTCGTATCCTTACCGTCCAACTTAATTGAACCAGCACTTATATCGTAGAAACGTTCGAGCAAGTTGATGATAGTTGTCTTACCAGCACCGGTAGGTCCAACGATTGCGACCATCTCACCTGGTTTAACTGCTAATGAGTAGTCAGTCAACAACAAGTCCTTACCTTCATAACCAAATTGGACGTGGTCCATTTCGATTTTGTTAGTTGAGTCTGAATCTGGCACATCACTAGAAGTTTGTTCCATGTCGGCTTCATCAAGCACTTCAAAGACACGTTCTGCTGAAACAATCGTCATTTGGATTGAGTTGGTGATGTTAGCAAGTTGTCTAATTGGTTGACCAAATTGGCTCGTGTACTGCAAGAATGCTTGCACGTTACCAAGTGAAAGATCCCCACTAGCAACTTTTAAGCCACCATAGATGGCGACGAAAACGTAACCTAAGTTAGAAACGAATTGCATCAAAGGCATGATCAAACCAGAGATCATTTGAGCCTTCCAAGAAGCGTTGTACAATTTTTCGTTTTCAGCTTTGAAAATTTCAATTGCTTCGTCTTCGTGGTTGAAACTCTTGTTGATCAATTGGCCGGCATAATTTTCTTCGACTTGGTCATTCAAAAAACCAAGGCTAGATTGTTGTGCCTTAAAGAATTTTTGTGAACGTGGAGCGACCAGTCCAACAACCACTAAACTAAGTGGCACGATAATCATCGCAATCAAGGTCAACTGCCAACTAATCGTCAGCATCATCCAGATTGTCCCGATTAACATCGTTAAACTAGTAATAAATTGAGTCAGGTTTTGTTGTAAAGTTCCGGCAATGTTATCCATATCGTTAATTGCACGAGAAAGGATATCACCATTACTATGAGTATCGTAGTAATGGACGGGGAGTGTTGCCATTTTTGCTTTCATTTGTTTACGCAAACGGTAAACCGTATTTTGTGAAACACGTGCCATGATGAATTGTTGCAAGAAACTAAAGACTGCAGAAATCAAGTACATGGCAATAACGGTAATGATAATTCCTTGAATCTTATCAAAATCAATTGGGTATTTGGTGATGTGCATCCCTTGCTTTTGCATGGCCACACCAGTAATGATGCCCTTAAAGATTTCGGTGGTTGCTTTACCTAAAATCTTAGGTGTTTGAACTTGGAATACTTGGGAACCAATCGCTAAGACTAATACCACAACTAAGGCAACAGAATAGGCCTTCAAGTATTTCATCAAACGAAGTAAAGTGCCCCAGAAGTGCTTAGGCTTAACTTTAACGCCTTGTTGACCCATTGGGCCGTGTCCGCCACCCATTGGTCCACGTTTTGGTGTTGCTGCTCTTTCTTCACTCATTATTGGTCCCCCTTTCTAATTTGTGAGCTAACAATTTCTTGGTAAGTCTCGTTGTTAGCTTTTAATTCTGCGTGCGTGCCGAGGCCAACCATCTTACCGTCATCAAGGACAATAATTTGATCAGCGCTAGCAATAGTTGAAACACGTTGTCCGACAATCACGATAATCTTTTGTTGAATCTTCTTGTCGTCTTTTAAGGCCTGACGCAAAACAGCGTCGGTCTTGAAGTCAAGTGCGCTAAATGAATCATCAAAGACGTAGATATCGGCATCCTTAACTAAGGCACGAGCAATAGCAAGTCGTTGTTTTTGACCACCGGAGAAGTTGTCCCCGCCTTGTTCAACAATAGCGTCGAGCTGTCCGTCGAGTTCTTCAACGAAACCTTTAGCTTGGGCGATATCAAGTGCATGCCATAATTCATCATCGGTCGCGTTTTCGTTACCGTAAAGCAAGTTAGACTTCACAGTACCCTTGAAGA
>CAMJXI010000145.1 GCA_946409675.1 uncultured Lactobacillus sp.
CTAATCAGATGCTTATTAATATCGATTTTTGTCTTAATACAACTGTCTTACTTTTTCTTGCATCACTTCGTGGTTTAAGAATTCGTCAAGTGTTGTGTCTGCACGGTCTACTACACCCTTAGCCGAAACTTCGATGATGTGGTTCGCCACAGTTTGAATAAACTGGTGGTCATGAGACGTGAAGATAATCGCTCCATCAAATCCGGTCAAGCCATCATTCAACGCCGTAATTGATTCCAAGTCCAAATGGTTAGTTGGATCATCCATCAGCAATGTGTTGGCCTTTTGTAACATCATCTTAGATAAAATACTTCTGATTTTTTCTCCACCAGAAAGTACTTTGATTTTCTTCTCAATTTCGTCCCCAGAGAACAACATCTTACCCAAGAATCCGCGCAAGAAAGTATTATCATCCTCACCCTTTTGGGCGTATTGGCGTAACCAGTCCAAAATCGACAAGTTTTCATCGTTAAAGGCCGAGTTCGTATCCTTAGGCAAGTAACTACGAGTGCTCGTCACACCCCAAGTTACAGTACCCGTATCAGGTTCCATTTCGCCGGCCAAAATTTGCATCAACGTTGTTGAAGCCACGTCATTACGTGACATAATCGCAACCTTGTCTTCTGGGCGCACGATGAAACTGATATTATCCAGCACTTTTACGCCTTCAATTGTCTTTGAAACGTCTTCCACACGCACCAAGTCATTTCCCAATTCGCGGTCAAAAGTAAACTTCACGAATGGGTATTTTCTTGATGAAGGTTGAATATCATCTAAAGAAATCTTATCAAGTTGCTTCTTACGAGAAGTAGCTTGTTTTGATTTAGACGCATTAGCAGAGAAACGCGCGATAAATTCTTGTAATTCCTTGATTTGTTCTTCTTTTTTAGCATTTTGTTGGCCAGCCAACTTAGATGCCAAACGGCTCGATTCCAACCAGAAGTCGTAGTTACCCACGAACATCTTGATTTGGCCAAAGTCGACGTCACACATTTGGGTACATACTTGGTTTAAGAAATGGCGGTCATGGGAAACCACAATCACGATATTAGGGAAATCTTCCAAGAAGTTTTCTAACCAAACTTCAGTCTGCATGTCGAGACCGTTGGTTGGTTCGTCCAAGAGCAAGATATCAGGTTTACCAAACAAGGCTTGGCCCAACAAGACCTTAACTTTTTGTGGTTCTGAGAGTTCAGACATTTTTGAATGATGAAGTGACTCTGCGATTCCCAAGTCGTTCAATAATTTGGTTGCATCAAGCTCAGCATTCCAACCATCGAGTTCCGCAAAACGGCCTTCTAGTTCAGCAGCAATAACGCCGTCCTCTTCACTAAAGTCAGGCTTAGCATAGAGTGCGTCTTTCTTTTGCATCAATTCTGATAATTCTTTATGGCCTTGGATAACTGTGTCCAAAACTTCGAAATCGTCGAAGGCAAAGTGATCTTGCACCAAACTAGACATTCTTTGGTCTTTATCAATGGCAATCACACCAGAAGTTGGTTGTAATTTCCCTTCCAAAAGGCGGAGAAACGTTGATTTACCGGCACCGTTAGCGCCAATCACCCCGTAACAATTACCAGGTGTAAATTTCAGGTTAACATCTTCATATAATTTGCGGCCATCAATATTGAGGCTCATTTCACTAACTGTAATCAATTTTTTATCCTTTTTCTATCCATCACAATAAAAAACCAGCAGCACGTTTGCTGTTGGCAATAACTTAATATAAGTAGTCTAACATAGTTTCAACTTTATTAAAATCGAGCGACAAGTTTTCCCTGTACTTTCCCGTTTTTGAGATCTTCCAATCCAGCAGGAATTTCTTCAGGTTTCAAAACTCGCGTGATATGTGGGTCCACTTTTCCAGTGGTAATGAGTTCCAGTAATTCACTCATCATCCGTCCCAAATCAGCCACCTGTTTAGGATTGCCACTCCTGTGTGCTCCACCCAGATCCAAATCACTGATAGTCAGAGCTTTATTCGTATTCGCAAGTTTTTCAGGAAGACCCAAAACACAAACCAACTGTCCGTTGTAAGCCAAACGTTGTACATCGGCAGTGGCATCGTTCACCGTGTCAATAATCACATCAACACCAAGCCCGGTAGTTAGTTCTTTCAATCTAGCATCTGTGTTTTCAGTCCGATAATCAATCACTTCGTCTGCACCGAGCTCTTTGGCAAAAGCTACTTTTGGGGTCGAAAAGGTCGTGAAAACTTTATAACCTGCATTTTTGGAAAGTTGGATTGCCATGCTACCGACGCCACCGGCACCGGCCGATACAAAAATCGTTTCTACTTCATCAGAAAGATGGGCTTTCCTAAATAAGGCTTGATACGCGGTCAGACCAGCACAAATACTCCCAGCAGCCGTTTCAAAACTAACTGTGTCCGGAATCTTTGCTAGTGCCAAGGGATTGGCAAGGACAAACTCGGCAAAAGTTCCATTCTTAGCTAGGTCGCAGTGACCCGCTACGCGGTCTCCTACCTTAAATTTCGACACGTTAACCCCTACGGCTTCAATCGTACCCGCAACATCTAAGCCAACGGTGTGAGGAAAGCTCCAAGCAGCCACGCCGTCTTCGATTATCTTGTAATCGACCGGGTTCAAGCCAACAGCTACCGTCTTGATTAGGACTTCGTCAGCTTTTGGCTCGGGTTTACTAACATCTTGCCATTCTAACTGCGCAATCTTTTTTGCACTTAATTCTGGGACAACTAATGCCTTCATATTTCTCCAATGCTATTGTTCAAAAATTCCTCGTTGGTATTTTCCAAACCAGTCTTTACCCATATCGCGATCTGAAATCAGCAACATTTTTTGGTCAGAGTGGGTCTTCATGTTAGCAGCTGAATAGAATGCTTGCGCAGAGGTTGCTTCGTCCTGCGTCTTGAACATGAGCAAAGTCATCTTCACACCACTTTCACCCAAGAAAGTTACCGCGCTGGTTGCCGGAACCTTCTTATCTAAGGTGCTAACATCAACGGCAGTTTGATTGTCGGCAGTTAAGCCACGTGAGTCTAGCCCTTTAACATAGTCGCTAACGGTCTTAGTTTTGCTTGTTGACTCCGTCGTTGTTGTCGTTGATTTCGAACTAGAAGAATCTTCTTTTTGGCTGCACCCAACCAAGCCAAGTGCGAGGATGGCAACACTAGTTAATGCAAAAATTTTTGATTTAGACATTTTACGTCCCACATCTTTCAATTTAATAGAATTATTTTTTACTAAGAATACCCTACCAAACCACGGGCTACCA
>CAMJXI010000146.1 GCA_946409675.1 uncultured Lactobacillus sp.
GTGATTTGATTAGAATATCCCGGTAAAGGTGATCTTCTGGGTTCAAATAATGGGCGTCACCTGTTGCGACAACCGGAATATTGAGTTCCTCACCCAACTCGACCATCTGTTTGATGATGGTTTGAAGGTTTGCCTCTGATTCAAGCAAGCCACTATCGAGTAATGGTTGGTAGTTTTGGGGTGGTTGCACTTCGAGGTAATCATAGAATTTAGCGAGCTCACGCGCCTCGTCATAGCCTTTTTGCATCATGGCAGTAAAGACTGCCCCACTTGAGCAAGCAGAGCCAAAAATCAAGCCCTCACGCAAATTAACCAGTTCACTCTTGGTGATTCGCGGTACACGATAGAAATACTCCGTGTTCCCTTTCGAGACAATTTTGAAGAGGTTCTTCAGACCTGCTTGGGTCTTTGCGATGACCGTTAGGTGACTTGGGCGAGCACGTTTATAGCTTTCGCCGTATTGACCATAATTATTGAAGTTCAAGAGATTCTTTTCGTTGAAACGTTCTTCGAAAATCTTGAGCAATTTGTACATCAAATAACCAGTGGTCTCGGCATCACTATCAGCACGATGGTGATGTTCGAGCACAATATTGTATTTCTTAGCAAGTGAATCAAGCTTGTGATTACTTTGTTCTGGGTTTAAAAGACGTGATACTTCAAGTGTATCGATCACCGGACGGGTGATTTCAGCAAAATTAGCCCGTTTGAGTGCTGCGTTGATAAATCCAATATCAAAGGTGACGTTGTGTCCTGCAAGAACACAGTCAGACATAAACTCGCGGAAACGGCCAATCACGTCAGCTTCGTCATCCGCATTACGGACCATATCATCGGTGATACTAGTTAAGTTAATCGTTAAGTTACTTAAGGCATGGTGGGGATTAATAAATTCATCGAAACGGCCAATCACTTCACCGTTCTTCATCTTTACCGCGCCAATTTCAATCATGGTATCGTAGACGGCCGAAAGTCCGGTCGTTTCCACGTCAAAGATCACGTATTCAGCATCATCCACCATTTGTTCTTGCGGATTAATGACGAGTTGTGAATGATCGTCAACTAGGTTAACTTCAACGCCATAGATAATCTTGATATTGTTGGCTTTCCCTGCCGCATGTGCATCTGGAAAGCTTTGGGCACAAGCATGATCGGTCACCGCAATGGCCTTTTGACCAAGGCTAGCGGCCAATTTAACGAAGTCCCCAATCTTGTTGGTGGCGTCCATTTGACTCATGTTGGTGTGTAGATGTAATTCAACTCGCTGTTGGTCGCCCTCATGTTCTTCGACACGTCCTGGGTGACTAACTACCTCAAGGTTATTAACCATCAAGCTTAGTTCGCGGCTGTACATATCTTCTTGAATATTACCTTTGGTTCTAATCCAAGTCCCCTTTTTGAGGTTCTCAAAAAATGGTAATTCAGCCGCATCTTTAATAAACCGCTTGAAACTAAACGAGTCGGTATAATCGGTGAATTCACCAATTGCCAAATGACTTCCATTACGTAGCTTACGAATCTCAATTTGAAAGACGTTTCCTTCAAAAATCACACCGTTTGCTTCTTCTTGGACCTCAATCATTGGGGTGATTTTGGCACTGTTGGCAATCTTTGCACCAATGGTGTCAACTGACTTATCAGATTGTTTCTCGTTAGCTTGTGAAGCCACTTTTTCTTGCACGGTCTTTGAGACTTGGGCTTCATGCTCTTCTTTTTGTTTCTGCAAATTAGCTAGGTTAGTTTGAAAGACTTGATCGTCAATTATCACTTTGATGCCAAGTTCTGGAAAACCAAATTTTTGTAATTCGGCGCAAATTTGGGTTTGAATTTCTTTGGTGAACATCTTACTGATAATCGAATTTTCGGTCGCAATAATTAGCTGGTTATCTGTTATTTCAGGAATTCTTTGCCCAAAAACCTCGCGCAAAACAGTTGGTAACTCAGTATTTTGCTGCACAAAATAAGGCCAGTAAGCGGCTAATTTAGCGCTTAGGTCAGCCTGCTTCTCTGTCTCAATTAAGACTTTAGTCGTTGCGATATCCTTGAAGGTCAACTTGATACCCTCGACTAAAGCTTGGTACGTTGGAAAATCTAAAAGCTCGTTAAAAAAAAGGTGGAAGACCCACGTTCTTTCTTTACTGTAGATTTCCACTTTTTTTATTTCGCCTGCGCGAATATTCTGATCGTCTGCAAAGCTTGTGGGAAAGTTAATTTGATCCAACAACTTAATTAAAAGATTATTTTCTTTACTCACGTAAACTACCCTATTTCTTTAGTAATAAATTCGTCCAATTGGGTTAAATCTAATTCTGAAGATTCACCGGTTCTTGGTTCTTTAACTTCAACGATTCCTTCACTTGATTTTTTACCAATGATTACTCGAACTGGTGCACCAACTAAGTCGGCATCTGCAAACTTAACTCCTGCACGTTCGTTTCGGTCATCATATAAGACTTCGAACTTACCTTGGTATTTAGCATAAATTTCTTGAGCCAACTTAGTTTGTGTTTCGTCGTTCATCTTCATTTGCACGATGTGTAATTTGAAGGGAGCGATTGAAGCTGGCCAGAAAATGCCGCGTTCTGAATGATTTTGTTCAACAATAGCTGACAAAAGTCTGGAAACACCGATACCGTAAGAACCCATGATAACAGGTTTTTCTTTCCCATTCTCATCAAGGAAGTTAGCCTTCATTGATTCTGAATAACGAGTTCCTAATTTGAAGATATGACCAATTTCAATCCCACGCGTGAATTGTAAAGGTTCATGGTCGATTGGGTCGAGTTCGCCTTCGTTAACTAATGCAATATCAGTAAATTCGGCGACGCTAAAGTCACGGTCTAAGTTAACATTCTTGATTTGGAAACCAGTTTTGTTAGCTCCAACCACAAAGTTAGTTAATTTAGCAATCGTTTCATCGGCCACAATTGTGTCTACGAAAGTAGCGTTGATGGGACCAACACCACCAGGAAGAGCACCTGTCAGATTTTCTTCTTCACCGTCTGTCATGATGCGGAGTTCATCAACTGAAAGATAGTTCTTTAACTTAACTTCGTTGACTTGTTTATCCCCGCGAATCAAGACTAAGACAGGCTTTTCATCAGCAAAATAAAGAACAGATTTGACGATTTTGGTAGCAGGAACCTGCATGAATTCAGCAAGTTCAGAAATGGTGCGAATACCAGGAGTAGATCGGAAGAGCACACGTCTGAACTCCAGTCACCAATGGAAATCTC
>CAMJXI010000147.1 GCA_946409675.1 uncultured Lactobacillus sp.
TGGGAATGAATAGAACCTTAATTTATACAGGTATTTGGGCATTCGCGTTAGTTGTCCTTTTCCAAGTAGTAACGCTACCTGTGGAATTCAACGCTTCAAACCGGGCCATCAGCATCCTTTCAAACGGAGAAATGTTAGACGCTGATGAAGTACCAGGAGTGAAAAAAGTCTTAAGAGCCGCTGCCTTAACGTATGTCGCAGCAGTTCTTTCCACGTTATTACAACTATTACGACTAGTTTTGTTGTTCGGAAACCGCGACAACGATTAACCAGTCCAGGGGGGAATTCTAGTGACTTTTTGGCAATATGTTTGGCAATTTATTATCATTTTAAATACGCTAATTGCCTTTTACATTGTATTTAGGCGTCCAAGAAGTATTGCGACAACTTTAGCCTGGCTTTTGGTCTTATTGATTTTTCCAATTGGCGGGTTTATTGTCTACAGTTTCTTCGGCCGTGGTCTGGCCCAGGAAAATTTATTTGCGATTAACACGCAAAAACATATCGGACTACAAAACGTCCAAGACCGCATCCCACAAGTACCAGAACGAGCCGGGGTGACCGACACTTCAGATGACTACCAGATTTTGGTAGATTACCTGAACTCGAAAAACGATGCACCACTTTCAAAGAACAACACAATCAAAATATTTACCGATGGTCAAGCCAAGTTCGATGCACTATTTGCTGACATCAAGGCGGCCAAAGAAACCATCAACGTCGAATACTATTCCTTCATCAATGACCAAATTGGGAACGAATTTTTAAGTTTACTCGAACAAAAGGCGCTTGAAGGCGTCGAAGTACACTTGATTTACGATCCCTGGGGCTCACCTGGTGCTAAGAAAAGTTGGTTTGAACCTTTAACCAAGCTTGGCGGTAAGGTGCTTCCTTTCGTCACGTCACAAGATTTAATCAAAAAATATCGACTGAACTATCACTTGCACAGAAAGATTGTCGTGATTGACGGCCGAATAGGTTGGACCGGTGGCTTTAACGTGGGGGATCAATACCTCGGCAAAAAGAAAAAGTTTGGTTATTGGCGCGACACACATGTGAGAATCGTGGGCTCGGCCTCGTTACTTTTGCAGGAACGTTTCATGATGGATTGGAACGCCTCAATTGTTAAACCTGAGCAAGCCCTAGTCTTTGAGGATCGCTACTTCCCAGAACTCCAAGAACACAATTTCACCGAGGCTAACGTGCCAACGCAAATTGTTTCCGACGGCCCTGATGAAGACGAAGAGTTCTTGAAAAACGGGATGTCCCGGATGATGCTTCTAGCACGCCAAAAGTTGTGGATTCAAACGCCTTACTTGGTGCCAGATGACGCGATGATTGCCACGTGGATGATTGCCGTTCGCTCAGGCGTTGACGTGCGTATCATGATTCCTAATATGCCCGACCATCCCTTCATTTACCGAGCAACCCAATATTATGCGAACCAGCTGACTAAGCTTGGAATCAAGATTTACATCTATGAAAATGGCTTCTTACATGCCAAAACTGTCGTGGTCGATGATGGTATTTCAAGCATCGGGACGATGAACCAAGATTTCCGTAGCTACATGTTGAACTTCGAAGTTAATGCCATCTTCTATGATCAAGAAGTAACGACAGAACTGCAGGAAGTCTTTATTGAAGACATGAAACACAGCACACTTTTGACCAAAGAAATCATCAACAAACAATCGCGTTGGTTGAGATTGAAACAGCAAGTATCACGGTTATTGTCACCAATTCTGTAACTAAAAAAGTTATTACTCATGTTTTCTTGAGTAATAACTTTTTTAATTTAGCTGAATTTTATTGTTAATCTTAATTATTGTTGAATATTTTGCACTTCAATTTGAACTGCATTTTCAGTTTGCGTATTTAAGATTGGAATGATTTCTTCCAATTTTTTGTTAAATTTCATGTAAAATGATTGGTTCTTCAAAGTGGTAAAGACGGCCATGACAGAAGGTTTCTTGAGTGAAGGAACAGGAATCAAGGTGATTTTTGCCAGATCAGCATATTTAACCGCACGAATGAAACGGCCACTAACGACGACGTGTTTAGGAGCTAGACCACCAAAACCGTCCACGATGCTCATCAAGAGAAAGCTGGCGATGAAGACGTTAATCATTGGGTCGCTGACCTCTAGCATCTGCGAGCTAAAGGCGAACATCATCAAGATTAAGGCCCAAATGACTGAAGACATCCGGTATTTGGAATACATCGTAATGGTTGCTTGCCAATACCAACTATAAATTGCGAAGCCTAAAACTAGGCCGATGGGAAATAAAAACATTAAATGAAACCCCCGTTCTTATTGAATAATACTAACATACTATCACTGCACATTTTAAAAGTATTTGCTTTTATGGTAAAAATTTATGATAATGTAGCTATTAAAGCAAAGGAGCTTAATATGAAAAAAATCCTCATATCTGCGGTTACTTTCGCTGTTTCCGCACTTACGCTAACTGCGTGTTCTACTAAGCAATCCGCCAATCAGACCAGCTCATCAACTAAAGTATCGACTTCAACAACTTCTAAAAGTAACTCAACTTCAAAAACTACAGTATCGTCAAAACCCGTCGAAGAACTAAACCAAAACCTTGTGACCACCTGGCAAGGCCAAAATAATGCCTCAATCAGTTTCGCGGCCGATGGCTCTTACACCCTTTCAACTAACACTAAGAAGGTGGCAGGACTCTATAAAATTGCCGGCAAATACGAAGAGACTTTAGTTTTGAAGATGTCGAATTTCGATTCGAAGACACCCGGACTAGACTCTTACGTCACCATTTCGTTCAACCCCGATTCAAGTATTGAACTTGGTTCATTAGGTCACTTCACTGCTCTTAGTACACCAGCGCAAGTGCCAACCAACCTGCTTTTGCCTAATTACTTAAAGGAAAAGCCAGAATCACCACGCGACTTAATCGTCGGCACTTGGTCAAATCAAAACACCAAGGAACATGTTTTCATCACGACCAACTACAACCAAGATGGTACCTATGAACGCTATTCCGACGCCTCCGGCTTCGTTTCCAGAGGTCGTTATTCGTTGACCAACAAAGGTGAAAAAATCGAATTGAGTTTCGTTAGTGAAGAAAAAGATCCCTCTACCCAAACTTTCACGGTCAATCCCGAATTCACAACCTTAACTGAGAATGAACCAGGCATCGTCCACGTTTATTCTAAATCCAACTTACCAAGAAGCTAGCTTCTT
>CAMJXI010000148.1 GCA_946409675.1 uncultured Lactobacillus sp.
ATGGCGTTTTTTATTTACCACCAACTGGGTGGCTAACTTCATTCTATAATCTACCTTTTAATTTGTAGAGCGAGGACGTTTAGTTTTCACGAACAATCGCTTGTTATCTTCATCAACTAATTGCTTTAAAGCTTGATGAGTTTTGTATTCAGTTGATCCGAATTCAAACATCGATTCAAGATCGTTTAAGCCACCAGTCTCGATTAAAACTTTCGTCGCAATCATTTGCAGATAATAAAGCTCGTTTATGCGATTGAGTAGCTGCATATTATCCTTGTGCAATTGCTCATTTTCACGATGCAATTTTTCAATCGTCTCACGTTCGGATCTTGAGTGATTAAGTTCAGCTGCAATTTGATCATATGTTTTTTTAGAATTACCACGCTGCTTTTCAATTAGGAAATTAGTATAGTCAGTTAGCAGTGTGTTGATTAAGGCATTGCGATTATTTGGCAATTTTTTTATCAAGTAAGGTCTTGCTTCCCACAGTGCTAGTAAGTAATTCAAATTTGATTTTGTTTTTTCATAAAAGCGTGTTGAAAAATGATTTTCAAAATCCATGTTAATCTGTCCTTTTACTTTTTAAAATTGAAATCACCGTCAAGATCATCTGGATCATATACGCCGGTCAGCTCTTCAAAAAACATTCGAATATAATTCTTTGTCGTTTCCGAATCGCCAGCCAGCTTTTTCAGATTTTCTGAAATTGCGGCGAGATTTTCGTTGTAGCTGCGTATGATTGATTTTAATTCTGCGTTCCCTTGTTCGATGGTCTGATCGTGAAAATAATTCTCCACAATCAACTCCAACATTTCAGTTTTATTGAGGTTATTTTGTCTTGCTTCAGCCGAAATTTTTTCATAAACTGACGCATCAATTTTGATTGCAATTTTTGAAGATGCCATGACATACTCCTTCTACGTTTCATTTAGGTTAAAGAGCATAAGGGGGATCTACCACCGACACGTCGGCGGCCCACCAGTGGCGGGGATCTGGGTAGTAGTACGAATTTTCTCGCCGGTGGGCTACGTTGTCACGCAATGATCATGCTATCATCACAGCATGTGGGGTAATATATCACACACTTTTTTTCAAAATAAATTTTGGTGTCGCGATTTTTTGTTTACAAAACAGTCTAAAAACTCATTCGAAAAATAGCTGACTTTTTAAGCAAGATCTTGATAAAACTCTTTAACCTCAGATGCTATAAATAGGTTCTTCGGTTCAATTTTATGCTTGAAATATGTAGCACTAATTGCTCTACAACGGCTCAATGCAACGTACAATTGACCGGTGGCAAAAATCTTGCCAAGTTTTAAATTGACGCGATCGTAGGTCTGGCCTTGGCTACGGTGAATCGTAATTGCATAGCCCAACCGTACTGGTAGTTGCCGGAAACTGCCAATCTCTTTTTTCTCAAGTTTTGATTGGCCGTTATCATCAACAACCTTTTCGTATTCTTCAATCAACGTGTCAACTTTTTCAACTTCAACACGTTTGTCATCTTCTTCTAATGACACGATAATACTATTGGGTTTTAATTCTTTAACGGTGGCAAATTCACCATTAACATATCCTTCGTCTGCATTATTAGTTGTTAGAACAATCCGACAACCAACTTTTAACCTTAATTTTTGAGGAACGCCTCCAATATCCGATCGACTAACTCGTCCTGTCTTGTCCATGACATAGACAGCTTCTGTACCGCTTAAATTGTCGAGACCTTTATTGTTTTCGCTAACGGCTTCAGCATTAGTAGCACATAGACTGATAGCTTTCTTTTGCCACTTTTTAGCCTTGTGAGAGTTGATAAAAGCAAGACCTTTTTCGTTTCCTAATCGCACTTCATTTAAGGAGGCTGCGAAGTCCTTATCTTTTTGACGTACAACATTTGTTAATTGAACGGTTTTGAACTGCCATTTAGGCGACAAAAAAGCAAAACCATCAGGATTATTGGGATAAACGCTTTGCCATGCTTCTCTTTCTCTCGCATTAATAACGGGTGGTAGCTGACAAAAATCGCCACACAAAACCAACTGTATCCTATTGCTGATTTTCTTTTTAGAACTAACGCTATAGTGAGGTTTAGCCTCAGCTTCAATGATTTTTATTATCCAATCAAAAACATCAACACGTACCATACTTATTTCATCAATAACAATAACGTCAGTTACGTCCAATAGCTCTTGTACACGTTTGCTAATTGATGCTTCCTTATTTGGCTCCAATATGCCGATTGGTATACCTAATGTATGATGCAGTGTAGCTCCGCCAATATTACGTGCTGCGATACCTGTTGGTGCGCAGGTTACGACCCTTTTTCCTGCCCTTTCCAAACCATTAATTGCATGTTTTAACACGTAGCTCTTACCAACCCCAGCACCTCCAGTGATGAAGCAATTAGCACCAGACATAATGAGACGATATGCTCTTTCCTGATCCGCTGTTAATGATTCACCCTTTTCATCAACATCAACTGCGGTAGTCTGTACCTCTTTTTTTTCAATTTTTTCAAAATAGCCTTTACCCTTATCAAAAGTAATTTTAAACGAGGTTCCGACTTTAATTGCATCTTGGCATTCTTTGAGTAAGAAATACTCTGCATCAAATAATCTAAAGCTATGCGATTGACGCTTTATTGGCATTTTCTTACGTCCAGCGCCTGGACGTGCTCCGCCTCTCATCATCTATCACTCCTTTGATTTTTGTACTCTTTTTTCTTACAATCACGTCTAAGCGTTTTTAAGATATATAAGACTACTACCCTATTTTTCTCAAAAAAGTTCTCGTCAGGCCATTGTATTATCATGAGATTGAAGGTTATGTTATTGACAATACCGTACTGAAGCCTGGATTTTTACATATATTGGTCATATAACAATTTTTTAAAGAATCTGACGGCGAAAATCTGCCAGGCCGCTAAAATCGATAATATGTTGAGGATTACTCGGAATCAGTCGACTAATCAGCTTGACGTTGTACATATTCCGTAACTCATCGACGGTATTATTTGTTGTTATAATCGTGTATTTTTTTCCGCGTGCATTGTTAATGTTATACATTAATTCCTGCATAGTCTTATGCACTGGCCGAATTGTGCCTTTCATACCGCCTTCAGTTCCGAAGTCATCAAGCACCAGCACATCAGCTGTCTTGGCAAATTTGACAGATCGGAAGAGCACACGTCTGAACTCCAGTCACCAATGGAAATCT
>CAMJXI010000149.1 GCA_946409675.1 uncultured Lactobacillus sp.
CCACCGAGATCTACACTCTTTCCCTACACGACGCTCTTCCGATCTCAACGGTGATCCCAGCAAGCATTGCTGAAGCCTCAATTTTAGTCAGATTATCCGTTCCTTTAGGTTGATACTCTAACATTTCTGTGACTAGTTCACAAGTAGATGAAGCGTAAGGTTCAATGTATACCAATATAGGATTCTCAGGGAATTCTTCACCACGACGGTGATGATCCAAAATCACGGTTCTGCGGCTCATTTTTTCGTAAACCAACGGACTGAGCGAAATACTTGGCTTAGAATGGTCTACCATAACTAAGAGTGATTTCTCTGTTGAATCTTCCAAGGCGTTTTCTGGTGAAACGAATAGTCCTTCGGTATTCTCCGAACTTTGTTCCAATTGATCAATCAGACGTTTAACGTCGTAGTTAGAATGATTCACATCCAAAACAATGCTAGCCGTAATTTTGTTCATTTTGGCTATTTTGGCAATACCTAGTGCTGATCCAACCGCATCCAAATCGGGAGAACGGTGACCCATGACAAAGACGTGATCAACATCCTTGAATAACTCTTGCAAGGCTTGGCTGACCATCCGCGCACGAACTCTGGTCCGCTTCTCCATTGGATTAGATTTTCCACCGTAGAAACGAGCATTTTTATCGGGTTCCTTCACAACTACTTGGTCCCCACCACGACCTAACGCGAGGTCGAGGTTTCTTTGAGCTTGGGTTGCTAATTCATTAAGGTTAGTCTCACCCAACCCAAAGCCCATCGATAAGGTAACTGGGTAGTTTTGCTTAGAGGTTTCGTTTCTGATCTCATCCAAAATCGAGAATTTATCTTTCTCGACCACGGCTAAATCTTGCGCGTGTGACAAAATAATGAAATGATCGTCATCAATTCGCTTCAGGTACATATTATATTTCTTAGCCCAAACGCTTAATGAGTTGGTCAAATACGAGTTCATGGAACTAACCGTCTGGTCGTCCATCGATTGTGACAATTCATCGTAGTTATCAAGGAAAATTTGACCAAGGGCAATTCTTTCGGCCTTATATTTTTCTTCAATATTAGCGTAACGAGTAACGTCTAGAAGATATAAAACTCCCAAATCTTCTTGGACACTCATTTCAAATTGACGTTTACCCCAACGGACAACCCGGTTTTCAGAGGTTTCGCTCGCAAGAGCTTTTTGCATCAAGCTAGCTAATTCCTCATCGACCGAGATAATTTTCTTGCCGATAACGTCTTTATTACCCAAATACAGTTGTAAGTACGGATTCACCCATTGAATCTGGAAGTTTTTATCGTAAAGTAGGATACCAATTGGCATCTTAATTAGCGCTTCTTGCTCCCCTCGCTTAATGCGGTAGCTGAGGTTTGAGGCAAAGTTGGTCGCGTTTTGGGCCAAAACATAGGTCGCAAAAACAATCGCCATTGCAATCAAAATAAACAGCAATAACATGGCTAATCCATAAAACGGACTGATAATAAAACCAATAATAGAACCGATTAAGGATAAAACTAAAATTATTAAGGTGGAAGCAATCAGGCGCGCGTCTCGAATGAATGATGGTACTTCAATCTTTTTCAAGAATTCTTTCAATTAACTCATCCTTCTATTTTCAAATACACTTAAGACAATTTTACCATAATTGGCCCAGAAAGAATTGGAAATAAAAAGCCCTCAGATGAGGACTAATTTTTGCTCTATAAAGCCTTGGTTGTAGCAACCTGTGATTCGAGGACACGTAAGATGGCGTTTGCCGTATCCAAACTGGTCATCAGTGGAACACCGTGCATGATTGCTGCCTGACGAATCTTGAATCCGTCGTCGGTTGATTCTTTGTCTGCACTGGTCGTATTGATCACCAGTTGCAGTTTTTTGTCAGCTAAAGCATCGATGATGGCATTCTTGCCGCTCTCACCGAGCTTGCCGATAGTAGTAACCTTGATGCCATCTTCGACGAAAGTCTCGGCCGTGCCTTTAGTAGCAACAATTTGGTAACCGACTTCGCGGAAACGTTTTGCCAGGTCAACCGCCTCTTCTTTATCGCTGTCGGCGACCGTGAACAATGCGGTTCCAAAGCGTGGTAAATGCGTTTTGGCAGCTTCAAAGGCCTTATATAGCGCCTTTTCGACTGTCTTGTCACTTCCCATAACTTCCCCGGTTGACTTCATTTCTGGTCCAAGCAAACTATCAACTTCGTTGAGTTTTGAGAACGAGAAGACTGGCGCCTTAACGTGTACTTCATCTCCGATTGGTAAAATTCCGGTGGTGTATCCTTCGTCAGCAAGTTTTTTGCCCAAAATAGCGCGAGTAGCTACCTGAGCCATCGGCACACCGGTTACCTTGCTCAAAAACGGCACGGTTCTGCTGGCCCGTGGATTAACTTCGATCACGTAAACCTTCTCGTCTTGGATGATAAATTGAATATTCATGATCCCGATACAGTGTAGTGCCTTAGCTAATTTGATTGTGTGCGATTCAATTTGATCAATTACATTTTCGCTGAAATCTTGTGGTGGGTAAACGGCCATTGAGTCCCCGCTATGGACCCCTGCACGTTCGATATGTTCCATGATTCCGGGAATGACCACTGTTTCACCGTCAGAAATTGCATCAACTTCGCATTCCTTACCGACGACGTACTGGTCAACCAAAACTGGGTGGTCGTTTGAAACCGAAACAGCGCGGTCAATGTAGTTAGCAAGCTCTTCTTCGCTGTTCACGATTTCCATTGCCCGGCCGCCTAGCACGTAACTAGGACGAACGAGAACAGGATAGCCGATTTGTTGACCAATTTTGATGGCACCGGCTTTATCAGTCGCCGTTCCACCGATTGGTTGCGGAATCTCGAGTTCCTTGATAATTTCGTCAAAGCGGTCGCGATCCTCAGCAGCGTCCAAATCTTCGAGTTTTGTGCCCAAAATTTGCACGCCGTGACTAGTTAAAGGTTCTGCAAGGTTGATGGCTGTTTGGCCCCCAAATTGCACGATGACGCCCTTTGGTTGCTCCAAATCAATCACATTCAACACATCTTCGATTGTTAATGGTTCGAAATAAAGCTTGTCTGAAATTGAGAAATCGGTCGAAACTGTTTCAGGGTTCGAGTTCATAATAATGGCTTCATAGCCGGCCTTTTGGATGGCCTTAACGCTATGAACGGTCGCGTAGTCAAATTCGACCCCTTGGCCGATTCTGAT
>CAMJXI010000150.1 GCA_946409675.1 uncultured Lactobacillus sp.
CCGTCCAAAGACAGCTGAACGCTTTCACTTTTAAGGACAACTTTGAGACTTTACCCTGATGGAGTTCTCTGTCCTAATTGTAACTCAATCCTCCACTACCATACATTAAGTTACGCTAACTTAGGCGATTACTTCTGTGTGGTCTGTGGCTTCAAGCGTCCAGAATTGAATTATAACGTGACGAGTGTGGATGAGCTAACACCAAACTCGATTAAGTTCTCGATTGAAAACCATCCAATTCAAATCAATATCGGGGGTCAGTATAACGTCTATAACGCGTTGACGGCTTTTGCGGTAGCGCGCGAATTTGGAGTCAGTGAAGACAAAATTATTGAATCGTTTAAGTCTAGTCAAAGATTATTTGGCCGGCAAGAATTAATTGATTACGCTGGCAAAAAAGTTAATATTATTTTGGTGAAGAACCCGGTTGGCTTGAACGAAGTACTCGATTTGCTGGAAACTGAGCCGGAAAATTACACGTTGACGGCATTGTTGAACGCACAGCATGCGGACGGGATTGATACTAGTTGGATTTGGGATGGAAATTTCGAATCACTAAACCAGGACAAAATCGAAAAAGTTATTGTGGGTGGCGAACGCCACACGGATATGGCTTACCGGTTGGAAATTGCAGGCTTTGATCCGGGAGCGATGATTGTGACGGATACGCCAGATTCGTTGTTGCTGGAAATGAAGAATGCACCGACTGAGAAGATTTATATTTTGTCGACTTATACAGCAATGCTTGCGTTAAGAAAGAAATTAGCTGAAGAAAAGATTATCTCGGGATTGATGGGATAGCGGATGGCCGGACATGTGTCGGCTTTTTTTGTATCAATTTTGTTTACACAGTGTCTAAACATTGAGTGCACAAAAGCTATTTTATTAGTTATAATAACTCTAATAGGAGGTATTATCATGCCAACAAAAGACAGTACAATTAGCGTTCGAATAGATAGTGAACTAAAAGCATCCGTCCAACAAGACTTAGAAAAGATGGGATTAGATCTCAGCACGTACATTATTATGGCGTTAAAGGCGGTTAATCGAACCCACGATCTACCTTTTAAGCCATCTGCTCTCTCACCACTTGAAGAAGCCTTAGCAGATGTGAAGGCAGGTAGAGTTACTAAGGCAGTTAGTCTAGAAGACTATCTCAAAGAAGTTAAAGAATATCCGACAAATTAAGCTAAAATAAGCCACCACCCATGATTAAGGGTGATGGCTTATTATTTTGAGTATGAATTTTTATTTTCTTTAACGTGCTCCAACACACAACTTTTTCCGCCTAACTAAAAACTTCACTCATCTCTTCGAGATGAACTCAGTTTTCTGTTAGTGCTCAAAAGCTAACCGTGCGTTGTCACACTTATTTTTCCTTGATTGATACCCATATTTCACTATATAAATCAGACTGCTCACCATCGTATTTCGTAAACGAAATTTCTGTTGCTGCTACTAATTCATAGCCAGAAGTTGGTAACCATTCAGCAAAGATGTTTGTCCAAGTTTCTTGAAAGACTTTAGGAAACTCTCCTTGGCTAGGAAAAACGGCCCAGGTTTATTCTGGGACTTCAATCTTCGTTAAAGTCCTTGGTTCTGAGTCAATCGAGCTTGCAAACCCGATGAAGTGAGTTAGATTGCCCTTCTCTTCCATCCGTTCGTTATCGAAATCGTAACTAGCGTTTAACACTCGTTTTGGATATAAATCGCCTAATTCATGCATCTCGGTTCTTTGATCAGCCCTAATCGATTTGGCTAACTCCACAATAGCTGGATTTACGCCCTCAAACTTGATAGGTACAACTTTTGTGACACCGTACAAGAAAAATCCATCTTTATGTTCAATTTTATATTCCATTGAAACTCCTCCCCTTATTTCAAAATTAAAAGTGAGTTTGGGGTAAGATGTCAGGATTTTATTTTTTGAACTTGTGAGGGCAAATAACCAGAAAAGCTTTTGAATGCTCGCGAAAAGCCTTCAACAGAGTTGTAGCCATATTTGAAAGCTACGCCTGTGACTGGGGCACCACTTGCAAGTTCTTCGTTTGCCAAAACTAATCGTCTGGTTTTGATGTACTCACTCAATGAAATACCCGCAACAAAGATGAAAGTCCGTTTTAAATGATAGTCTGAGATACCTAATTTTTTGGCAGCGTCAGCAATCAAATTGTCGGCTAACAAATTGTTTTCTAGAAATTCCATTAACAAATTAAAATCGTTCATCGCTTACCTCCTAACTCGTTAATAATCTTAACAAGGGGGAATAAATTGGACTTGATAAAGACTAGACGAAAAAAGTCGATGAGTGCGACCACAAGCGGTTAACAATTGAAGTCGTACTTATTTTTCTTAACGTGCTCCAACACACAACTTTTTCCGCCTAACTAAAAACTTTACTCATCTCTTCGAGCTGAACTCAGTTTTCCGTTAGTGCTCAAAAGCTAAACGTGTGTTGTAGCACTTAGTCATTTTCTTTCATAAATTCTCTTACTATCGCTTCTCGCGCCGTCAAAAAGATTTGATTATGTCCACTCGGATGAATTCTATTCGTCAGGACAATCATCCCCGACTGATTTTGCCGGTCGAGCAACATGAAGGTTCCCGTAAATCCCGTATGGTAAATCAACGGATGTTGGTCTTTTGGATCAAACTTCAAATCCCAGCCCCAACTTCTTGGTTTCAATTGCCCCGTCGTTTTCATCTCAAACAAATCGTTCAAAGTTTCTTCTTTGATCGGTAAAAAGCCCGGTTCTAGACCAAGGTAAGCCCGCGCAATTATGGACAAGTCGTAGATATTACTAAATAAGCCGGCCGAGCCACAATGTTCCTGCAACACTTGTGCCTTTGGATCATGCACCTTACCCTGCAAAAGACTGCCGTCAGGCTGGATGGTAGTTGGAATTGACCATTCAGGATTAGGGTAGAATGTCGTCGCACGCAAATTAAGTGGTTCTAAAATTTGTTCCTCAATCACTTGCCACACTGGTACTTCAAAAATAGCCTCCAAAATAAAGCCAAGAATAATAAAGTTGGTGTCTGAGTACTTGACTACGCGCCGGAAGTCGTCGGTCACGGGCAAGTGAATTATTGCATCAGATCGGAAGAGCGTCGTGTAGGGAAAGAGTGTAGAT
>CAMJXI010000151.1 GCA_946409675.1 uncultured Lactobacillus sp.
AATAGTTTCCGTCTCGACCAATGCCAAGCATCCGGTGGATGGTTTTCGCCACCACACCAGTTGCCTCGCTCATCCGTTTAGCCGCACGGCCCGTTGGTGCCGCCAACAAAAACGGCGTATCCGACTTGAAGATATCCGCATCCGGAATCTCGTAAAGATGTCTAAAGGCTAGCAAAATCCCAGAAATAATCGTGGTCTTCCCAGTCCCGGGTCCCCCGGTTAAGAGAAAAATCGGGTTCGTCAGCGCATTTTTGATTGCGTCTTTTTGCGTCTGGTCATAGGTAATCTTCAGTTGCTTCTCAACCTTAGTAATGACCTTTTTGACTTCGCTGTCCGTGAATTTCTTGTCATCCAGTTTGCGCTCCGTCAAGAGCTTGAGTTGTTGGGCAATCTCCCACTCGCTCTTATAGGCTTGCACTAGGAAGGTCGTTTCGCCCTCAATCATGACCAATTCGAGCTCCTGCAACTTGTTCAATTGCAGCGCTAGTTGCTCGTAAGTCAGTGCGTTTGCGCCATAGACGTTCTCGTTAGCCATAGCTAACGCGTTTTTGAGCAGATCTGCGTTGGGTACAAAAGTGCTGCCTTCATTCTGGTAAGCTTCTTCCAAAACCTGGAGTAACGCTCCTTGCAAACGTCTCTGGTCTGTTCGTTCGATGCCCAAATTGCGTCCCACTTGGTCCGCCGTCTTAAAACCAAAACCGACGATAGAACTAATTAGGGTGTACGGATTCTCCTTGACCTTATTTAGAGTCTCACCTTGAAACTTCTGGTACATTAACGTCGCTAAACGCTTGGTTAAACCAAGTTTCGTTAATTCCAAAATAACTTGGGAAAAATTATCCATCGCAGAAATTTCGGACTTAAGTACGCCTTTTTGCTTGCTTGAAAGAGTTAAGGTATCGACAATATTTGGGTCCGCCTTAATCTTTTCAATCGCATCTGAACCTAGTTCGTGCACGATTTGGGTCGCACTCTTCTTACCAATTCCAGGAAAATCGTCCGAGCTCAAGTACTTGATTACACTCGACTCTTCATGGGGCATCAGCATTTTGTATGCATCACACTTAAATTGCTGGCCGTATTTGGGGTTATCGACAATCGTTCCCTCAAACTCGTAGCTCGCATCAAGTGTCACTTCGCCGAAGCTTCCCGTGACAGTAATCGTGTCAGTTAGCCAGTTGGTCAAACTTGATTCCAATTGGACGCTTAATATTTTAAAAAAATTGCGATCATTTTCGAAAATAACCGCGTCAATCTTCCCTTGAAATTTCATTATTCTTTCCTTGCTTAACTAAGTTCAACAATGAATCGTATTGCTTTTTGGTTTCTGCAAAATACTTTGGATCCTTCTTTTCTGCTTGGTCGAAAAACGCCATACTAGCGTCTTTATTAGTTTCTAGTGTAGTTACACCTAGCAAGAATAAAACCTTGGCAGAACGTTCTTTTGCGCTAATTGCCAGCAAATTCTCCTTAGCCTGTGCCATTTGTCCAAGTCCCAGCCAGATATCGGCCAAAAGTTCAGAGCTGTTGTTGTCCTTTTCCTGAATACTCATGGCAAAAGCCAATGCTTTCTGAAATTGATTTTGCTTGAAATATGCGAGTCCCTTTTGGTAGAGCACCGCGTCATTTTGCGGGAGTTTATCCAAATAGACAATGCTTTGGGCAAAATCGCCGACAAAATAATCAGCCAAGGCTAGGTTGTAGTACAACTCTTCCGGTTCGTTGACTTGAGTCAGTGCCTTTTGCAAAAGTTCCTGGGCCAAGTCCGCCGACTTATTCAAAAAAAGTTGCTCGGCCAAATCGTTGTAGTTCTTCGTAACTGCCGGATTCTGGTCGATCAAACTAATTAGTCTTTTGATTTCTTTTGCGTTGTCTTTTTCGTTTTTTGCTTCATTTGTCATTAGATTGTATCGGTTGCTCCTAATTTCTTATCGAGGAAATCCGTCTTGTTCCAGAAGACTTCCTCAAAACTTGCTCCGCCGTTTTCGGTTTCGATGCATGTGAGGCTCGTATTCACGAGTCCGCCCCGTTTTCTGAGGTCCTTCATGTCAACACCCAACAAACTACGAATCAATGCCACAAGGGCTGCTCCGTGGCTCACAATCAGGATGTTCACTTCTGGTCCCTCTGGCTTGTCGTAGCGTTTGATGATTTCAAAAATCAGGTCCTGTCCTCTTTTGATCAAATCGTTAAAGTCCTCACCCTGAATTTTCTTCGGGTCATACAAGTCTGGGTGATAGCGAAAGGCCTTGATAATCTCGGGGTACTTCTTTTCGGCATCGACGAACTTCATGCCTTCCATCTTACCGAGGTTAAACTCCTTAATCCGCGCGTCCAAAATAATTGGCACCGGATGGGTTAGTTGTTTATTCAAATTGACCGCAGTTTCGGCTGCCCGTTGTAATGGACTCGCATAAATCGCGCTAAATTGAATCTGCGCGTCACTTAAATATTGCGCCAACAGCGTAATATCATGATAACTTTCCGGTAACAAGGGGGAATTACCGCCACCGCCCTGGTAGCGTCCCTCTAGATTCCACTTCGTTTTCCCGTGCCGCACAAAATACAATTTCATCTTTTTTCAAAACTCCAATCATTCTCTCCATTATGAAGATTTTTGCCGCAACTAACAAGTTAATCAAAACAAAAAAGCCTCACGGCTTTTTAAAGTTAGTTATTAAACGTATTGGAGTTGTTTTTGATCCTGGTAGGCCACATCAATTGTGCCACCACCAAGGCATTCCTCACCGTTGTAGAGTACAACAGCTTGGCCAGGTGTGATTGCACGAACTGGTGCATCAAACTCGATGGTTGCTGTGTTGTCCTCGCGGTTGTAATGCACGGTCACACCAGTATCGACTTGACGGTAACGGAACTTTGCCGTTGCCTTAAAAGTATCCTCAACTGGGGGATTTGTGGTGAAGGACAACTTAGAAGCATCTAAACTTGTTGCGTAGAGCATTGGGTTATGGAAACCTTGGTCCACGTACAACGTGTTAGTCTCTAAATCCTTACCCACAACAAACCAAGGCTCGTTTGACGTACCATTACCACCAATTCCAAGTCCTGATCTCTGGAGATCGGAAGAGCACACGTCTGAACTCCAGTCACCAATGGAAATC
>CAMJXI010000152.1 GCA_946409675.1 uncultured Lactobacillus sp.
GACGGCCACCTTCGTCCTTGCTCAAGATGTAGACTTGACCCTTGAAAGTTTCGTGGGTCTTGATTGAGCCTGGAGCTGCCAAAACTTGACCACGAACGATTTGGTCACGGTCGATACCACGAAGCAATACACCAACGTTGTCGCCGGCTTCACCCAAGTCAAGAGTCTTGTGGAACATTTCCAAACCAGTTACAACTGAAGTCAAGACCTTTTCTACCAAACCAACGATTTCAACGCTGTCGCCAACCTTAACAGTACCACGGTCGATACGACCTGAAGCAACAGTACCACGACCAGTGATAGTGAAGACGTCTTCGACAGGCATCAAGAATGGCTTGTCAGTAGAACGTTCTGGAGTTGGGATGTATTCGTCAACTGTATCCATCAAGTCATAGATAACTTGTTCTTGTTCTGCATCGCCTTCAAGGGCTTTAAGTGCTGAACCACGGAGTACAGGAATATCATCACCAGGGAAATCGTATTCTGAAAGTAATTCACGAACTTCCATTTCAACCAAGTCAGTAAGTTCTGGATCATCAACTAAGTCTGTCTTGTTTAAGAAGACAACGATGTAGTCAACACCAACTTGTTTAGCCAAAAGGATATGTTCACGAGTTTGAGGCATAGGACCATCAGTTGCAGCAACAACAAGGATGGCACCATCCATTTGTGCAGCACCAGTGATCATGTTCTTAACGTAGTCAGCATGTCCTGGGGCGTCGATATGTGCATAGTGACGCTTTTCAGTTTCGTATTCAACGTGGGAAGTGTTGATGGTGATACCACGTTCTCTTTCTTCAGGAGCTGCATCGATAGAAGCATAATCAGATGCTTCAGCAAGTCCTTTTTTAGATAAAGCTTTAGTAATTGCTGCAGTTAAAGTTGTCTTACCATGATCGACGTGACCAATAGTACCAATGTTAACATGCGGTTTAGTTCTTTCGTAATGTTGTTTTTCTGCCATTAATATGACCCTCCTGTAAATTTGCAAGAAGTCCGTTGAAAACGGATAGTTCTCTGTTGATTATTGTACTACTTTCAGAGGAAAAACGATAGGCTTGACCTTTGAAAATATCCTTTATTGATTATACGTACTTTGATTTAAAAAGGCAACACTTTTAATTTTTTTAATTACGTTCGTTGTCTTCGTAAATCCGGGCGATGAGATTCATTGAGGCACTATTTTCACTTAAAGCCTCCACTGCCGTTGTTCCCTGCGTCAAATAGCTCTCTAAGGCGTCCACAAAGCCGTTCACATCGAGAATCATTTTTTCCTCAAAAGGATACAATTTTTGGAGACAAAATGAAAACTCGTTTGTGAATTGCTCGGCTTGAATCGGATCCTTCGAAAATTTATCTATAATAAATTTCTGACCGTCCACTAACACTTGTGACTCGAAAAACGGATGAGTTTGATTCGGCACGAAAGTTTTGAGCTCGTCTAAGATTTTAATGGGAATTTCGGTTGCGACCTCGAGCTGAATCAATTCGAAGATCAAACTGAGCCGAATGTTTTGGCTAGCAAAAGAATTCAAGAAAACATTTTCAGCGACTTTTTGAAAATTACTGAGATCCAAGCAATAGAGCTTTTGGAAATCGGCAATCGTGATGGTCGCTTGATTAGCGTTCAGAAAACTTTGCATGATTTTTTGCTGGACATCTTTGTTTGCGGGTTCAGCTTTGATTAATTCGGTAATGTCCGCAAACATCGTTTTTTGTTCGCCCACGAAATTGGCGTCAATTAGTTTGACTAGTTTTTGTTGTTCGATAAAGTAGTTTTTGCTTTGTAGGATTAACTGATACTGGACAAAAATATCTCTAGTCGAAAAAAGATCAGGCACCTCTTTAATCATCAGGTATGCCAGATCTTCATTTTCTGTTAAATAATATATTTTGGCCAAGCGAAAGTAGATTAGTCCATCGGGTCCTAAGTTTAAAGCCTGTTCCAAGTACCCAATTGCTTGGTCGTACTCTTCTTTTTGGACGGATTGATCAGCTAAATTTACTAATTCTTCTTGGGAAACTAACATTTATTCCTCTTCTTCGTCTTTAGCTTTGCTCTTGACCAGATTACGATGACGGTTTTGGTTAACTTCCATAATCACTGGTAATATAACGGGTTTACGGTGTGTTTGGTCGTACAAGAACTTCTCTAAGGCTGAACGAACGTCTTGTTTCAAATCATTCCAATCAAACTTCTTGTTGTCCAAGTTGTTCATGATGGTGTCTTCTACAATCGAGATGGCACCGTTCATTAACTCACGGTTAGCTTTGATGTAGACAAAACCTCTGGTAGTAACTTTTGGTTGAGCAACAATCTTCTTCTTCTTGCGGTCGATTGTGACAGCAGTAATGAAGATCCCGTCATCAGACAAGACTTTGCGGTCGCGTAAAACGATGTTCCCAATATCGCCGATACCAGAACCGTCGATCATTGTATCGTCGGCTGGAACTGGAGCGGTGAGGAAGAAACTATCATTTTCGTAGACGAGGCTATCGCCGTTCTTAGTAATAAAGATGTTTTCGGGCTTCATGCCAGCCTCGACAGCTAGTTCGCTGTGGTTAGCAAGCAAACGATATTCGCCTTGAACCGGAATCAAAAATTCTGGTTGCAAGAGGTTGAGCATCAATTGAAGGTCCTTACGAGAAGCATGACCGCTTGAACGAATGTCGCGGCCAATTTCCTTAACTTCCCCACCGGCACGATAGATTAAATCGGCGGTCTTAGCAACGTTTGTTTCCATAGCGTGGCTTGGAGTAGTGGTGATAAAGACTAAGTCGCCTTCGTCAATTTTGATTAAACGGTGGCGGTTAGTAGCCATTTTTTGGAGAGATTTAAGGGGTTCGCCCGTCTTACCAGTCTCAAGGATGACTTGATCCTCCACAGGAACCGTTTTAAGGTCCTTTGTGTGCATCAAAATATCATTTGTAGGTAAAGTTAGGTAGCCCAGTTTTAAAGCAGTACGCGCGATTTTAGCGAGGTCACGTCCTGTCAAAAGCACACGACGGCCACTGGCAGCAGCTGCATTAAAGACTTGTTGAATTCGCGTGATGTTTGAAGCCACGGAAGCAACGATAATCCGACCTTGGTGATACTTAAAAGTATCAATGATGTAG
>CAMJXI010000153.1 GCA_946409675.1 uncultured Lactobacillus sp.
ACCACCGAGATCTACACTCTTTCCCTACACGACGCTCTTCCGATCTATGTAGGCATCAACAGCAGCTCTTTGTGCTGGAGTCGTAATTTTTTGGACTAATTCATGTTCTGGTGCGAGAACCGTGTAGCTTGCACCAAAAAGAGTGTCGCAACGGGTAGTGAAGACGTCAAAACTCAGATCAGTGTCTGCAATCTTGAAGTCGACTTTAGCCCCGATTGAGCGGCCAATCCAGTTGCGTTGCATTTCTTTGATACTTTCAGGCCAGTCTAAATCATCCAAGTCGTCAATCAAACGATCGGCATAAGCGGTGATTTTTAAAATCCATTGGCGCATTGGTTTACGGTAAACCGGGAAACCACCACGTTCAGTCTTGCCGTCGATAACTTCTTCGTTGGCAACAACAGTACCCAAGTCTGGGCTCCAGTTAACGGGCACTTCTGCTTCGTAGGCCAATCCTTTTTTGTATAATTGTTCGAAAATCCATTGGGTCCACTTGTAGTAATCTGGATCCGTCGTCTTGATTTCACGATCCCAATCGTAAGAAAAACCAAGCATGTTGATTTGTTTCTTAAAGGTCGCAATATTTTCATCAGTGAAAGTGGCAGGGTCATTCCCTGTGTTGATGGCGTATTGTTCTGCAGGCAAGCCAAAAGCGTCCCAACCCATTGGGTGTAAGACGTTATAGCCTTGCGCACGTTTCATCCGGGCGGTGATATCAGTTGCTGTATATCCTTCGGGATGTCCGACGTGCAGTCCTTTACCTGATGGATAAGGGAACATGTCGAGTGCGTAGAATTTCTTCTTGCCCTCATCTTCTGTTGTCTTAAAAGTCTTGTTCTCTGCCCAATACTTTTGCCATTTTGCTTCGACCACTTTATGGTTGTATGTCATTTTTTCCTCCAAAAATAAAAAAAGTCCCATTGTAATATACAATAGGACGAATTAATCGCGGTACCACCTAAGTTCCACATCTCTGTAGCGCTCTTTTAGTCATAACGCGACCACCCGTAAGGCGTTGTTTCAAGCAAGTTCGAATTTGTAAGTGTGATTTCACATTGACCAATCACTTTCTGCAATCTTACGAAAATCTAATACTCTTGAGCCTTTATCTTTATTTGATTAATGTATATAATTTACCACAATCAGCAAAAATAATAAAGGCGGTTTATATTTTGGAACGACTGAAAGACAATTTCTTTACTAAAAATTCAGCAAAATTAGCTGGACTGTTTGGGACAATCTTTACAATTTGGGCGGTCTTAGTCGCCACCCACTCAAGTATCATCACTTCGTTTGATACCTTCTTCATCAATCTCTTAACTAACACCAATCCGGCAAATATTACCTTTGCCACTAATTTTACGACCTTAGGAAATACAAAGACTCTCACCTTCCTGACGATTTTAGTCGGTGTGATTTTACTTCTATTGAAAAAATACGGTTATGCCGGTTGGTTTGTCGGCACGATGGCTTTGGCAAACCTCACCAATACGATTATTAAGAATATCGTACAGCGTCCCCGCCCTAGTGTGAAGCACCTCGTCTATGCCGGTGGCTACTCTTTTCCCTCGGGTCACTCAATTGGTTCGATGACTTTCTTTTTATTGTTAGTCATTTTAGTAGCGCTTTTTGTCAAAAATAAAACAGCTAAGCTAGGCTTAACTGTTGTCTTAATTGCGGAACCACTATTAGTTGGCTATACCAGAATCTTTGTCCACGTGCATTATCCATCCGATGTCTTTGGCGGCTTTCTGCTCGCTTGGACGTTTATCTGTTTAAGTTTATTCGTTGGGCAAAAACTCGCTAAGCGATGGAATCTTGCTTAAGTTCAAGCTCGTTCTTCGACTTATTGAAAAAGTTGATAATCATTGCTACCACAATCACGACAATTGAAGAAATGAAGACGGCTTTTAAGCTCGTAAACAAGACGTCTTGTGCTGGTCCCAATACATTTGGGGCTATTTTTTTGGCCGATTTTGAGTTGACGACCTGGTTCATGATTTTGCTGGAGATGGCTGGATTAGCATTCATCCCAGAAGCCACTTTCAAGTTGAAGACAATCCCGAAAATCGAAACCATCATCGTTTGACCCAAGTAACGCAAAAGAGAGTTGAAACTAGTTGCGACACCCACGTTTTCTGGACCAACAACGGTTTGAGAAGCCACGGTTGTGGCGGTAATTGCTGTCCCAAAACCAAAGCCACAGATTGAACTAATGACGAAGAAGAACAAGAATGGCGTGGTGTTAGGCACGATGATCAATAAGAAGTTTCCGACAAACAGGAAACTAAGTGACATGAACAAAAGCTTCCGGATACTGATTTTGCTCATCAAGTTCCCGGTTACAAACGAGCCGAGAATCCAGAGAATCGAACTTGGGGTCACGGCAAAACCGGCAGCAGTTGCGGGTTCACCCAAGATACCTTGCATCCACATTGGTAAGTAGAACTCAAAACCAATCAAGAAGCCACTGATGAAGAGTGCTACTAGGTTGATGCCGATAAATTGACGATTCTTGAGGATTGTTAAAGGTAAAATAGGATCGGCCACTTTTTGTTCGACCTTGATGAAAGTAATCGTGCAAACGACAACCACCAGCAAAAGTGCGATTGGCACCAAGATGTTCTTGTTCGCAAGTTCTTGCAAGAAGAGCATCAATGAAACCAGTAAAGTAACAAGCAAGGTTGTGCCCTTGACGTCCAAACGGGTTTGCATCTTTCGTTTGGGTTCTCTTAGGAAAGTAGAAACTAAGAAAATTGTTAATAAACCAACGGGCACGTTGATATAAAAGATCCAGTGCCAAGAAATTTGTTCAACGATGAAGCCCCCTAAAAGAGGAGCTAAAATCGAGGCAATTCCCCAAGCTGAGCCGTTAAGGCCTAAGACTTTAGCCCGCTTTTCGATGGGATAAATATCTGCAATAATCGTGAAGGAAACGGGTTGGATTGCACCAGCACCGAGAGATCGGAAGAGCACACGTCTGAACTCCAGTCACCAATGGAAATC
>CAMJXI010000154.1 GCA_946409675.1 uncultured Lactobacillus sp.
TCCGATCTGGCCGATTCTGATAGGTCCAGATCCCAGCACCAAGATACTTTCACGCGCATCCTTTGAACTTTCGTTTTCTTGTTCGTAAGTACTATAGAAGTAAGGCGTGCTTGACGCAAATTCACCCGCGCATGTATCCACCATCTTGTAGACAGGCAAAATATTTTGCTCATGGCGCAATTGTCGAATTGCGTCCATGTCCGTCTTCCAAAAGCCAGCAATAGTCTGGTCGGCAAAGCCATTTTGCTTAGCTAACCGTAACAAATCAAGGTCGTTTTTGTTAGCCTTGAGTTCATTTTCGATTTCCACAATGTGGAGAACTTTATCTAAGAAAAATTCGTTGATTGTGGATAACTTAGCGATTTCTTCGATGCTAAAACCGCGCCGGAAAGCCTCAGCAATATAAAAGAGTCGGTCATCGTTAGCGTTAATGATTTTCTCGGTTAATTTATCTTCATCGGCAGTCTCAACTTCGGGGTTAGTCAGATGAATTGCATCAACCTCTAAGCCCCGAACGGCCTTCAAAAGTGACTCTTCAAGGGTCCGTCCAATGGCCATTACTTCGCCAGTAGCCTTCATTTGTGTACCTAAGCGGCGGTCACCATTCTCAAATTTGTCGAATGGGAACCGCGGAATTTTGGCAACAACGTAATCGAGCATTGGTTCAAACTGAGCAAAAGTCGCATCTGTGATGGGGTTCTTGATTTCGTCCAAAGTGAGTCCGACAGCGATTTTGGCAGCCATTTTCGCAATTGGATAGCCAGTTGCCTTGCTGGCAAGCGCACTAGAACGTGAAACCCGAGGATTGACTTCAATGACGTAATACTTGAAACTCTTTGGATCCAAAGCAAGTTGAACGTTACAGCCCCCTTCAATCTTCAAAGCACGGATAATTTTTAGTGAGGCATCACGCAGCATCTGCACTTCTTTGTCGGTGAGCGTCTGCACGGGTGCAAAAACTATCGAGTCCCCCGTGTGAATCCCGACGGGGTCGAAGTTTTCCATGTTACAAACCACGATTGCATTGTCTGAGTGGTCGCGCATTACTTCGAATTCGATTTCCTTGAATCCGGCAATCGAGCGTTCCACCAAAACTTGGGTCACGGGCGAGAGATCGAGTCCGTTCTCGGTAATCGTGAACAATTCGTGCTCGTTGTGGGCAATCCCACCACCAGTTCCACCCATGGTAAAGGCTGGTCGAATAATCACGGGGTAGCCGATTTCTTCGGAGAACTCTTTTGCTTCCGCAAAGGTATGGGCAATGGTTGATTCAGGAATTGGTTCGTGCAATTCTTGCATCAAATCTTTAAACAATTCCCGATCTTCGGCTTGGTCAATGGCAGCGAGTTTTGTCCCGAGCAATTCGATACCTAACTCGTCCAAAATCCCGTCGCTAGCGAGCTCCATCGCAAGGTTCAGGCCAATTTGGCCCCCGATTGTGGGCAAGATTGCGTCTGGTAATTCCTTGCGCAAAATTTGGTTCATGAACTCGACCGTTAAGGGTTCAATGTAAACTTGATCGGCAATTTCTTTATCGGTCATGATTGTGGCTGGGTTTGAGTTGACCAAAACAACTTCGTAGCCCTCTTCTTTTAAAGCAAGACAAGCTTGTGTTCCTGAATAATCAAACTCTGCGGCTTGACCAATAATGATGGGACCAGAACCAATCACTAAGATTTTTTTGATATCTTTTCTTTTAGGCATTTGACTAATCTTCTCCTTGGCGTTCTTTAAAAGCATCCATCATTTCCATGAATTCGTCGAAAAGGTGGTCGGCATCGTGTGGACCATGTGCTGCATCAGGGTGAAATTGAACTGAAAAGGCGGGGTATTTACGGTGGCGTAAGCCCTCAACCGTATGATCGTTGATTTCTTCGTGAGTAATCATCAAATCAGCGTCGTGCACTGTGCTCGCATCAACGGCTTAACCGTGATTTTGTGAGGTGAAATCAATGCGTCCAGTCGCAATTTCGCGGACTGGGTGGTTGAAGCCGCGGTGACCGTACTTCATTTTGAAAGTATCAGCTCCGTTTGCGAGGGCAAAAAGTTGGTGGCCTAAGCAAATTCCAAACATCGGAATTTTGCCTTCGACGCCGCGAATCATTTCCAAAGCTTCGGGCACATCTTTGGGTTCCCCAGGGCCGTTTGAGAGCATTATTCCGTCTGGAGCAAGCTCTAAAATCTCAGCGGCGGTAGTTTTTGGAGGCATGATAGTGAGATTACAATCACGACCAGAAAGTTCGCGCAAAATACTGTGCTTCAGGCCAAAATCGATGACAACAACGTTACGGCCAGTCCCAGGAGCTGGGTAGGCACGCGGTGTCGCAACTTGTTCGACTTGGTTAATAGGAAGGACGGTTTTTTGGAGGTTAGAGAGCGTGTCTTCTTTGACTTCATTGACGAGGCAGGCTTTCATCGTGCCGGCTTCGCGAATGATTTTGGTAAGCATGCGCGTATCAATCCCGGAAATACCTGGGATATTCTTCCGTTGCAAAAACTCGTCCAAACTCATTTGGGCACGCCAGTTACCAGTCTTTCGGGCAAGGTTCTTAACGACAATTGCCTTGGTCGTTGGGTTGATACTCTCGTAATCATCGCGGTTGATTCCGGCGTTTCCGATCAACGGATATGTAAAAGTAATAATTTGGCCGTTATAACTTTGGTCGGTGATGGTCTCTTGGTAACCACTCATCCCGGTGTTAAAAACAATTTCACCAACGGTTTCGCTGTTGGCACCGAAAGCTTCTCCGGCAAAAATATGGCCATCTTCTAAAACTAGAAATCTCTTTTGCATAATGTCCCCTTTTTATTCCTAATCGGCTTGATAGGCGAAAGCACCTTCAACGATTGTTGCTAAAACTTTTCCGTACACTTCTTCGCCAATAAATGGGCTGTTGGTTCCTTTTGAGAACCAGGTTTTTGGATCGATGGTGTATTTCTCGTCTAAATCAACGATGGTGAGGTCGGCTGGCTTACCGAGCAAAATTTTGCC
>CAMJXI010000155.1 GCA_946409675.1 uncultured Lactobacillus sp.
ATCGCAAATTGTAGGAGAAAACGAATGAAAAGTATCGTTGTCCTGGGAGGTCCGTTGGATTTAATTCCAGCGGACTTTTTTGTCCAAATCAAGCACAAAAAAATAAGTGACCCAACCCTAAAAGTTATCGGGGTGGATCACGGAAACATTGCGCTCTTAAATAATAATATAGTCCCAGACGTTTCAGTCGGGGACTATGACTCACTCAGCTACCCCGAACAGCAAAAGCTAGAGGCTAACGTCTCTGATATTAGATACGCCAAGACGGAGAAGGATTTCACCGACTCCGAGTTTGGCATTAACGTAGCCATTGCTGACTTCAAGAGTAGTGAGGTCTTGGTTTATGGTTCCACTGGTGGGCGAATCGATCACTTCTTAGTGAACCTCTTTACCTTTCTCAAACCGGAATTTAGGGGAGTGGCCGAAAGAATAAAGTTAGTCGACCAGCAAAATTACATCGAATTCTTTAATCCAGGTCGCTATACGATCAAGAGAAAACCGGAATACAAGTATCTGGCTTTCGTTAATCTGATGGCGACGGACAAGTTGACGATAGAAGACGCTAAATACACGTTACAAGACTATTCGGTGGACTATCCGGTTTCTTGGTCCAGCAATGAATTCGTCAAGGAAACGGCCAGCTTTTCGTTTGCAAGCGGCTTTGTGGCGGTCATTTACAGTAAGGATTTAGCAAAATAGAGTACAAAAAAAACAGGACAATTTGTCCTGTTTTTTTAGATCAATTATACGCGAGTAACTTTGCCTGATTTAAGTGCGCGAACTGATACCCAAACACGCTTTGGAGTGCCATCAACTAAAATGCGAACTTTTTGAAGGTTTGGCTTCCAAGTGCGACGTGATGAGTTCAAAGCTTTTGAACGTGTGTTACCAAATGATGTTTTACGTCCAGTAATAATATCCTTTGCCATTTGCTAAACCCCCTTTTTCGTTTTAATCACCTAAATAATTTATCACAAATACCGGGTCATTTCAACTGTTTTAGCAATTTAAAACAATTTAATATTAGAACCACCTATGATAAAATGATTGGTAGTAGTATTTTAGACTTCAAACATGGAGGATAATCATGGCTGTCAAAATCAAAACAAAGTACGGAACTATCGATATTTCAAATAGTGTTATTGCGACCGTCGTTGGCGGAGCTGTAACAAGCAACTATGGTGTCGTTGGTATGGCAAGTAAGAACCAGCTGCGTGATGGTGTATACGAGATGCTGAACCGGACGAATTTTGCCCGCGGCGTTGTTGTGCGTCAAGAAGACGGAAACGTCGTAGTTGACGTTTATATCATTGTGGGTTATGGTTTGAAAATCTCAGAAGTAAGCAAAAACATTCAAGATAGTGTGAAATATTATCTTGAACAATATCTAGGCACTAAAGCAAAATCTGTCAACGTTGTTGTGCAGGGTGTCAAAGTTTTAGATGACTAATATTTAGGCTGGAGGAGCAAATCTTGGTTTTAACAGAAATAAAAGCCGATAAATTCAACGAAATGATCCGAGTTGCATCACATCGCTTGAATAAAAATGCACAATTTGTCAACTCACTTAACGTTTTCCCCGTACCCGATGGTGATACAGGAACTAACATGAACCTCACTGTCCAAAGTGGGGAAAAGGACGTTAACGAACAAACTTCTACTAGGATGGGTGATCTTACCAAGGCTCTTGCTAAGGGTATGCTTATGGGTGCGCGTGGTAATTCCGGCGTCATCACTTCCCAACTCTTCCGGGGCTTTTCTAAGAGCACTGAGAGTAATGAAGTATTAACTGCCCAAGATTTAGCAAATGCTTTTGCAACAGGTGTTCAAACAGCTTATAAAGCTGTCATGAAGCCCGTTGAAGGGACAATCTTGACTGTTGCTCGTGGTGGTGCTCAAGCAGGACTTGATACCGCTAAGAAGACCGATGACACAATTGAAGTAATGAATGCCGTAGTTGAGGGCGCTAAAGCTGCTCTCAAAACTACTCCTGATTTATTGCCGGTCTTAAAAGAAGTCGGTGTTGTTGACTCAGGTGGTCAAGGACTCGTCTTTATCTATGAAGGATTCCTCGAAGCGTTAAGTGGAGTGGACATTCCAGATACTTACGAACCAGACGAAGCCGAGATGGATGAAATGGTTAACGCCACTCACCACCAATCTGTGCAAGGACAACTCGCAACAGAAGACATCGAATTTGGTTACTGTACCGAAATCATGGTCGACTTAACTGCTGACACACCTAACAAAAAAACTTTTGACTACGAAGCCTTCAGAAATCATTTGAACGAAATCGGTGATTCCTTGCTCGTTGTTTCAGACGAAGAAGTTGTGAAGGTCCACGTGCATACCGAAAATCCTGGTCAAGTCTTCTACTATGGTTCTCAATACGGCCAATTAGACAAGATTAAGATTGATAACATGCGGATTCAACACGAATCAATCGTCGAACAGGACGAAGTTGAAGAACCAGTTGATTTTGCTGTGATTGCCGTTGCTTCTGGTGACGGAATCAAGCAATTGTTCAGAAGTCTTGGCGTCAACCGCATTATCAGCGGTGGCCAAACGATGAACCCAAGTACCCAAGATATCTTGGATGCTATTAAACAAAGTGGTGCTAAAAAAGCCATTGTCTTACCAAACAACGGCAATATTTTGATGGCCTCAAAACAAGCTGCTGCCGTAGCCGACATTCCTGTCGGCATCGTGCCAACTAAGTCAATCTCTCAAGGGATGACTGTCATGCTTTCCTTTAATCCGGACGGTGACGTCGAGGACAACGTGGAAGAAATGACTGATGCCATCGAAACAGTCAAGAGTGGTGAAATCACCCAAGCTATTCGGGATACCGAAATCGACGGCGTGAAGATCACGACCGACGATTACATGGGTATTGTTGACGGCAAGATTAAGGTTTCTCAGACTGACCTTATTGAAGCTGCTGAAGCAACCATTGAAGCAATGCTCGATGATGAGAGTGAAATTG
>CAMJXI010000156.1 GCA_946409675.1 uncultured Lactobacillus sp.
GATTTCCATTGGTGACTGGAGTTCAGACGTGTGCTCTTCCGATCTAATTAAAACATATGCAGCACCACTTTCGTCAAGTGTTAAATTATCAATCGCGCTATTTTGGAGCTTGGCTTGTTTGAAAGTCACTTCCTGTAAATTCAGCGAAATACGGTTGTGGTTGATGCCTGTTTCGACAAGTTGTCTGCCAATATCAAAAGTATGAGCAGAGGTTGAATTAAACAAGAACCGACCTGTATCACCGACAATTCCGGCATAAAGACTGTGTGCCACGTCTTTTGAAATCCGCAGTTTGCCCACAGAAGCGTTAATCAAGTCCGCGATAATCTCTGAACAAGAGGAAGCCTCAGGATTCACGTAGAGCAAGTCACCGAACACATCGTCATTTGGGTGATGATCGATTTTGATTAATTCAGCACCTTGAGAATAGCGGGCATCGTCAATCCGGGGGGTGTTTGCCGTATCCACGACAATCACGAGGGCACCGACATAGTCGGCAGAGTGAACCTTGTCCATCTCCGCAATCCAAGTCAGGTTGCCGCTATTTTCTCCGGCCATCAGAATCGTTTTCTCGGGGTACTCATTTTGGAGTGCTTTGGCTAAGCCACTCTGTGAGCCCAAGGCGTCTGGGTCTGGACTTTGGTGGCGGTGAATAATAATAGTATCGAATTTTTCAATTTCAGCCAAAATTTCAGTAAATGAATTCATAATTTGCCTCTCCATCATTATTTTCTATTGTGTTGCAAAAAGAGGAAGTGTGATTTCTTCGACTTGATCCTCCACGAAATTCGTGGCGGAAAGTCCCAACAGTCTAATGCCTTGGTCGAGAAATTCGGGAAAATCGTCGAATAACGCGACACCCGCAGCATAAATCACATTAACATCTTGGGTCGGTTTTGCCAATGTTTTTCTTTTTGTAATCGTTTCAAAATTAGGGTTTCTAATCTTCAAGACAACCGTTTGCGTTTGAAAATGGCGTTTAACCATGCTGGCGGTAATCTGCTCGGCATAGTCCCGCAGTGACGCAATCGCGTCCACGCGGTCGACCATCGCAGGCTCAAAGGTCCGTTCTTTACCAATCGACTTGCGTTTGCGAAATCCTTCAACTTCACGTAAATCAATTCCTTGCGCATGTTGGGCGTACATATAGCCCGCCTTTTTAAAATGGTTGAGCAAGAAGTGAATGTCTTGTTTTTGTAAGTCTAAGCCGTTGTTGATTCCAAGGTCACGCATGACTTCCTGGGTTTTTTTGCCGATTCCCGGAAATTTTGCAATATCCTTGGTCTGCAAAAATTCAACCGCAAGTTCGGGTAGGATAATCGCCCGGCCAAATGGTTTGGCGTATTCAGACGCCATCTTCGCCAAGAATTTGTTATACGAGATCCCAATCGAACTGGTTAACTGCGTTTTTTTGAAAATCTCTTTTTGGAGATATTGGGCCAGTTCAATCGTTGTAAAGTTCCCAAGTTTATTCTTGGTCACATCGAGGTACGCCTCATCAAAGGCGACTGACTCAACGATGTCGGTCACTTCATGCATGACCTCATGAATCTGGTCTGACACGGCTTTGTACTTCGTGAAGTCCGGCTCAACGAAGACTAGATCATTGCGAGGAATGTTTTCAACGGCCTTTTGGGCCGGCATCGCTGAACCCACACCGTACTGCCGCGCATTATAGTTGGCTGTCGTAATTACGCCGTGGCCGTGGTGTTTGCGTGGGTCGTGGGCAATGACTAATGCCTTGGTCTTTAGAATCGGGTTGTCCCGTTCCTCAACTGAGGCGTAGAACGCGTCCATGTCTAAATGAATAATTTTGCGATCGACTCTGTTCTGGGGTAAAAGATCCAAATTAATTCCCCCTTACTTCAAAATCCACTCGTCCGTCTCGTTGATAAAGATGTTGGTTGCTTCTTCTGGTCCCATTTTAAATGGAGCGTATTTGTAAAGTCCTTTAGCACCAAGTGCTTGCCAGCGGTTAACTACGCGGTCCAGGTAGTTCCAAGAAGCGCGGACTTCGTGCCAGTTGGTAAAGTTGGTGCGGTTGGCGTTTAAAGCGTCAGCCAAAAGTCGCTCATATGGTTCTGGAACTTTTTTAGCAGCAGCTGGGTAGGTGTAGAAGAGGTTCTCTTGTTGCACACCCTCACCGAGTACTTTTTTGCCGTTCAACGTCAAAGTCAAGCTGTTGTTCGGGTCGATTTCAATCGTCACGACGTTTGAGGCAGCATCTGGATAGAGGTTTGTTTTATTCTTCAAAACCAGGTCAATCCGGCTACTCTTCTTGGCCATCCGTTTACCGGTGCGCAGATAGAAAGGAACGTTTGCAAGAGCTCCGGCTTCAAAAGTAATCCGACCGGCAGCGTATGTTTCAACGGTCGATTCAAGACTCACATTGGTCTCGCCGATATACGCGTTAGTGTTGCCGTCACCGAGGTATTGACCCCTCACGAAGGCGTTGTCGACCTCTTCATCGGTCAAAGGAACTAAACTTTCGAGAACTTCTTGTTTCTTCTCGTGGATGTCATGTGCAGTCAAGCTAGCTGGTTCACCCATGGCTACTTGAGTCGCAATCTGGAACATATGATTTTGAATCATATCACGTAATGCTCCGGAAGTTTCGTAATAACCACCGCGCTCTTCCACGCCTAGTTGTTCAGATAAAGTAATCTGCACGTTTTGGACGTTGTCGCTGTTCCAAAGAGAATTGATGATTGGGTTACTGAAACGTAAAGGCAAGATGTCTTGCACCATCTCTTTACCTAAGTAGTGATCAATTCGGTAAACATCTTCTTCAGCAAAAGAAGCGTTGATTTGGGCATTTAGCTTCGTCGCACTCTCCAGGTCATCCCCGAAAGGTTTCTCGATGATTAAGCGGTTAAAGCCGGAACTCGTAAGGTTTTGATCGTGAATATGTTCGGCAGATCGGAAGAGCGTCGTGTAGGGAAAGAGTGTAGATCTCGGTGGTCG
>CAMJXI010000157.1 GCA_946409675.1 uncultured Lactobacillus sp.
CCATTGGTGACTGGAGTTCAGACGTGTGCTCTTCCGATCTATCACGGGCACCTTCAGGAGTTGATTTACCTAAGTAAGGAGTCTCGATGTTGATGAAATCTTGGTCGAAGAGATATTCGTTAATTGCGTGTGTAATCTGTGAACGTTTGATCATAGCTTGTTGCATCTCGGGACGACGTAAATCGAGGTAACGATATTTCAAACGGCTTTCCTCAGAAGCGTTGACATCATTTTTGATTTCAAAAGGTGTGGTCTTTGATTTATTCAAGATAGTAAGTGAAGCTGCTTCAACTTCGACCTTACCGGTCTTCATCTTGCCGTTGATGGCATTTTCATTACGGCTGACAACTGTCCCGATAACCTCGAGGACGTCTTCAGCACGTAATGAATTAGCAATTTCGAGCAAGTCTGAGCCACTATCCTGGTTCACAGTGATTTGGACGATTCCTTCACGGTCACGTAAATCAATAAAGATTAAGTTTCCTAAGCTTCTCGTTTTTTGGACCCAACCATAGAGTGTGACTTCTTGGTTTAAATAATTTTCGGTAATCTTACCGCAGTAGTTAGTTCTTGTTTTCATTTTTTTCTCCAGTTAGAAATTAATCTAGGTTTTCTAAAAGTTCTTTTAAATTTGTTTGGATTTCAGCAAAAGCTAACATAAATTGTTTGCCGTCGCTTAAGCGTTTAACGCTCACTTGTTCTTGTTCCAACTCATCGGTTCCAAGAGTCAAGACGTACTTCGCGTTTTCACGATCAGCTGTTTTGAATTGGGCCTTCAATTTTCTTTGTTGCACATCCATTTCTGCACTGTAGCCAGCTAAACGAATGTCTTGAGCGATTTCAAGTGCCTTCATGGCAGCTTCTTCACCCACGTTAGCAATGTAGAAGTCGAGTCCCTTTGGTGCAAAGAGGTCGGGATTTTGGACGTTTAAGACGAGCATCAAACGTTCTAAGCCAATCCCAAAGCCAACTGCTGGCGTACTTGGACCAGAGAATTCTTCGACCAGTTTGTCGTAACGACCACCGGCAAGAATAGTTGAGGCACTCTGCCAGAGCTTCTGGTCATCGACCACGAATTCAAAGATTGTTCCGGTGTAGTAATCAAGGCCACGGACAAGGTTGTCATCCATCACATAGTCAATTCCTCGTTTAGTCAAACTAGCTTTGATGAAGTCAAATTTGGTTCTCGAATCATCATCTAAGTAATCGACGATTTTTGGTGCATCGGGTAAGAATTTTTGATCGGCTTTATCTTTAGAATCAAGAATCCGCAAAGGATTGGTTTCTAAACGACGTTTTGAATCTTCACTCAATTCCGAAGTAAATGGTGTGAAGTAGTCCACCAAGGCTGCGTGATATTTCTCACGGACGTCTGAGTTTCCTAAGTTGTTCAGGTGCAATTCGTAGTTTTGGACGCCTAATTCCTTTAATAAGTCGTGACCTAACAGAATGGTTTCTAAATCTTGTAAAGGATTGTCTGAACCGAATGCTTCGACCCCGATTTGATGGAATTGACGTTGACGTCCAGCTTGAGGACGTTCGTAACGAAACATTGGTTCGATGTAGTAGAGCTTGTAAGGCTTGGCAAATTCTGGTCCGTAAAGTTTGTTTTCAACGTATGACCGAACGACGCCGGCTGTTCCTTCGGGACGAAGTGCTAAGCGACGCCCGCCCTTGTCTTCGAAATCGTACATTTCTTTTTGGACGATGTCGCTAGAATCACCACTTGAACGGGCAAATAGTTCGTAATTTTCAAAAATTGGGGTTCTGATTTCGTGGTAATTTGCACGAGCAAAAAATTTGCGGGCAATTTCTTCAACAATCTGCCAGTGTTCAACGGTTCCTGGTAAGATGTCGACTGTTCCTTTAGGTTTCTGTAATTTCATTGTTAATCTCCTCCAAAATAAAAAGCACCCCAAATCATCTCTGATTAAGGGCGCTAACTAGCGCGGTACCACCTTTGTATCTGCTACGATTAACGCTCGCCACACGGGTTACTATTTCAAAAGTGTCACGATTATTTATGTAACCTCACACCAAATGGTTACTCTCTGCTAGCAAATAATCTCATATCTTTATCTTAAATAGTGCTTTTATTTCTTATCTAGAATACTCATGAACCGCGGTTTTGTCAATTAATATTCGAGAACAATCGTAACAGGACCGTCATTAACTAAACTAACCTGCATATTTGCTCCAAATTCACCAGTTGCTACCCGCAAATCATGGCTCCGCAACCGTTCGTTGAACTTTTCAAATAATTCGTTAGCAGCAATGGGTTCCATTGCGTTGGTGAAACTAGGCCGATTCCCCTTCTTGGTATCGGCTAACAGCGTAAATTGACTAACGGACAAAATTTCTCCGTTAACATCTTTAAGTGCTAAATTCATATGTTCGTTTTCATCTTCGAAAATGCGCATCTTACTGATTTTATCGGCAACTTGGTTAATCTCCACCTCAGTATCGCCATCCTTGATTCCAACAAGTAAGAGAAATCCTTTATTAATTTCACCAATTAATTTGCCTGCAACCTCAACTTTGGCGCTGGTTACACGTTGAATAACTACTTTCATTAACTATCTGACCTCTTAGCTTCATAGACGTTTGGAACGTCTTTAATTTTGGAAAGAATATCTTCAAGGTGGGCAGAATTTTTAACGCTCACGGTTGTATAGATATGTGCCATGTTGTTGTTATCGATTTTCCCGTTGATACTCACGAGATTCTTGGTATTGCTATTTAATGTTTGCAAAATATCGTTTAATAGGCCATTCCGGTTGAAACCGTAGACTTCGATATCCGCATTGTAATGTTGATCTGTATCTTCGTGATTGACGTTTTCCCAAGCGACGTCAATAATCCGACCGTTCAAACGGTCTTCTTCTTTGACGTTCTTACAGTCGTTACGGTGAATAGTAACCCCACGACCACGAGTGAC
>CAMJXI010000158.1 GCA_946409675.1 uncultured Lactobacillus sp.
CACCGAGATCTACACTCTTTCCCTACACGACGCTCTTCCGATCTTTTCAAAACAGCCGATATATTCGTTATCGTCGTTATAAAGTGCGTAGTAGCAAATGTAAATCATCTTACCTTTAATAGGTAGCCAAAATTCTTCTTTCTTACTAGTTCCAGCATGGAAACTCTTAATAATTGAAGCGACTTTTGGTTGCATTGGGGCTGGGTGTAAGCTCACCACATTCTTCCCCAACTGTGACTGATCACGTGGGAAAATCTTCTCGGTTGAATCTGCAAAGTAGCTGAAATTGTCTTCTGCATCCACATAGTCGATCTCAAATGGTAATAAGTTGAGAATCTTATTGAGTGCCTCTAATGAAATTGTGCCGTTTTCCATATTGAAATTAATTTCTGGATCATTGTGTGCCATAATTATTCTTCCTTTCTTTAAACAAATTCTACTGTGTATGTTGAATCGATTAAGCGGAAATCTCTTTTCTTAATTCCAACCACTTTCAATTGTTTTTCCTTAGTGACTAATACGGCACCAAATAAGTCTGGTCGATTGACCTGCCAATCTGAATCCGTATGTCCTTCGAAAAACAATTGCGTCGTTTGAATCTCTGCTTCCGTCGAATCTTTCGTAAAGACCGTTACCCCTAACAAATCTGTTTCCTTCGGATAACCCGTCTTTGAGTCCAAAATATGGTGGTAAGACTTTCCGTCAATCACCAGTTTTCTCTCATAAATTCCACTCGTCACCGCCGAACATTCTGGCATTGTTACACTCGCCAATATTTCTCCGCGTTTTGATAGAGGATCTTGTACCCCAATCCGCCACAAGTGGTCGTCGTTATTAGGACTCGTTCCATAAAAGAGGAGGTTGCCACCAAGATTTATTATCCCAGCTCTTAAATCCAAACTTCTCCAGTAATCCCGAATCCGGTCGGCAATATAACCCTTACCGATTCCGCCGAGGTCAATTTCCATCCCTTTTTTCTGGAGAAAGATGGTCAATTCCTCATCGTTAAACAAAACTTGTCGTGGGTCGATTAGCTTCTTGTGTGCCTTGATTTCTGCCTCTGTCGGAACATGTGCACCCGTAAAACCAATCTTCCATAGTTTCACCAATGGTCCAATCGTCGCGTTGAAACCTTTTTGTTTCAAGCTAACCTGTACTGCTTTTTTCGCTAGTTCATACGTGGCGTTTGAGACTTGCACCGCCTTGACACCAGCATTTTGGTTGACCGTCATCATTTCTGAATTCGCCCGGTTAACCGTTAAAATATCTTCGTAATACTGAATCAGCTCATTTGAGCGGTCCAGTATTTTTGTGTCCTCTGTTCCAAAAAGCGTTAAGACGATATTGGTTCCTAAACCCCGATATCGTTTAGAAATCTTTTGTTGAATCTTTGGTAGGTCGTTCAAAAAAATAACCTCCTTATACTTTTTTATATATTCATTGTATAACAACAGGTTCGATTAATCAGGTAGAATCAAATCTTAAATTACTACTAACTAAAAATTAGGGTAAAATTTGAGGATAATTTAGTTTGAATTGGAGGTAGTACCTTGGAATATCTGAAATTAATTGGGGTGCTGATTATTGTAGTCGGCTTCGCTCTCAAATGGGAAACAACCTTTGTTGTTATCCTCTCTGCCGTCGTCACCGGGCTCGTTTCCGGCATCGACATCGTTGAATTATTGAAAATCATCGGGAAGACTTTCGTCGATCAACGACCTGTTTCACTTTTCTTCCTTACTATTCCCATGGTCGGCTTAGTTGAAAGCCATGGTTTGAAGGACGTTGCACTTCGTGGTATCAAAAACCTGCAGAAAATGACTGCCGGTAAAATCTTGAATATCTACCTTGTGTTACGTGAATTAACTGTCATGTTTGGTATCTCATTGCAAGGACAAGTCCAATTTGTTCGCCCAATGATCATGCCAATGGTCCAAGCTGCCAGTGAAAAAGACCTCGACCGGGAATTAACCGAACGAGAACTCGAAATGGTTAAGGGCAGATCTGCCGCAATCGATAATATCGGTAACTTCTTCGCCCAAAACCTTTTCGTCGCTTCGGGTGGGGTACTCTTAATCTCGAGTACCATGAAGGGACTTGGTTATTCCGTGCAACCAACCGAAATCGTTGCGCAATCAATTCCAGTCGCTGTGATTACTTTCGTCTTCGTCTTTATCTACAATGCGTTCTTTGACCGCAAGATGAAGAAAACACTTAAGGTCGCAAATGTTGTACCTGCTGAAAATACAAAAAACACTACGGAAGGGGGAACTAAATAATGATTGATACTTTAATTACTGCTCTCTATGCCGTAATCGGAATTATGATGGGACTCGCTGCCGTTGAATCTTTCCGCGATTCATCTAACCCTGCTCGTTATGGAACCGGGATTTTCTGGACTTTCATGGCCTTGATTTTCGCCTTTGGTCACTTCATTCCAGACCTCGTGACCGGGATTATGATTGTGGTCATCGGTATTCTTGCGATGTTCAAACAAATCAAAGTCGGCACAATCAAGAGTTACGATACAGACCGCTCCGCTAAATTCGCTACTAAACTCCGTGGCTGGGTCTTCGTGCCTTTTGTTGTTCTTGCCGTTGTTTCCGTACTTGTTTCCCAAGTCTTTAAACTTGATGGCCAAGCAGCTATCGGAATCGGCTCGTTCGTCTCATTTATCGTAGCTCTTATTATTACTAAAGCTCCTGCCAAAATCGTCTACCACGACGCTCACCGGATGGTTCGTGCCGTCGGTGTCGCCGGTGTCTTGCCTCAATTACTTGCAACTTTAGGCGTTGTCTTCACCGTTGCCGGTGTTGGTGACCTGACTGCTAAACTTGCTGCAGGTGTTTTCCCAGCCGGAAATCACTTCATGGGTGTCGCACTTTACTGTTTCTCAATGGCCATCTTCACGATTATCATGGGTAACGGT
>CAMJXI010000159.1 GCA_946409675.1 uncultured Lactobacillus sp.
GATTTCCATTGGTGACTGGAGTTCAGACGTGTGCTCTTCCGATCTCGACGTTGAGGTAGCGATCTGCTAAATCCTCAGTCATCTTGAGAATTTCCATTTTATCGTCTAATTTTTGGATGAACTTCATAACTGGAATTTGGTCGTCTTCGGCACGCCGAGCGTTGATGGCTGCCCGTAAAAATTCTGTGTTAGTTAAGCCAGAGATTTCAGCCGGATATTGCATTGCCAAAAAAAGGCCAAGACGAGCTCGCTCATCAACTTTTAAGTCGTTGATAACCACGCCATCGACTAAAATCTCACCCTCAGTAATTAGATAATTTGTGTTGCCCATAATGGTTTCGGAAAGGGTCGATTTACCGGTCCCGTTTGGTCCCATAATGGCATGAATTTCACCGGTTTTGATAACCAAATTAATTCCCTTTAGGATTTCGTGCGTCTCATCATTTGCTAAACTTACGTGTAAATTTTTAACTTCAAGAACTGTCATGTGCCCCTCCAGATAGATACCTTTGTTCTAATATTTTAACCTTTTTGGAAGAGAAATGTAAACGAAATACAGTTAAGCAAAAGTTTGTGGAACCAAAAAAATGAAGTCTTTAGACTTCATTTTGTTCTTTACGATGATGTTGTAGGCCAAATCTAAAATGTAATGCCAGCAAAGTTTCAAAACCAAGCCAGAAGATTACTGCAATCACCGCTCCCAGCAAATTATTGCCAATTCGCAGAAATGGGGCTTCCGGCATACCGTAGATCGTGGCTGTAAGCAGTAAGGCTCCAAAACAATTGAAGACACTCGCCCAGAAGTATTTGGCAGTATACCCAAGAAAAATTCCGGCGATTGGCCCAAACCAGAAAATTAGGTTTTGCGGCCAAAGTGGATAGATTACGAGGAATAGAATCGAACCAACGACTACCCCACCAAAACGTAATAAGGCACGTTCATAAAGCTTTCCTTCGTGTGGTAATAAAACGGACATGCAGGCATAACCAAGCCAAACGACTTTTGGTAAATGCATTAATTGTCCGACTAAGAGCCCGGTACTAACGCCCAAAGCTAGTCTTAGTTGCCACTGGCTGACACTCGAGTTCAGTGAAAATGATTTAAAAAGGTTAAGAATAGAAGTTTCGCGACCCTTACCTTTGTGTTTGGCAATCATGATCAGCCCAATTAGGATGAACCCCAAAATTAACTCGTAGAATCGCATGCTGAGTGCGTGTCCACTCACTGGTGTGTTGACGATAAACAGATAGGTGAAGACATAGAGGCCACCATTACCCATAACCGGTTCATTGGCGGTCATGATTAAGATTAACAATAGAAAGATAAAGTTGGTGGCAAAAGCCAGAAACGGTAGGTGGAGACTCATCACAATACCTGCGATAAACATCATGGCAAAAGTCGTAAATAGTGCCATTAAGCCCTCTTCGACCTTGTAGCCAAAAGGAACGAACCGCATTCCAAGCAGTAGGCAGAAAAGACTGACACTAACGCTCGAATTTGCACTGCCAAAAATCGTATTACCTAATGTAATGAAGAAAACGGCGAAGATAATAATTGCAAAAGCCCGTGTCGTCATGGCCAAGACTAATTTCTGCTTTTCACGATTATCTCGTGAAAACTTCAACTTTTGCTTAATTACCGCCGGTCCTAATTGCATCATTTGATAAAAACTCACTCAACCACTCCTTTTAGTTAGTGGTGAGCAATATAACAAAGATACTCAAGTGGGTCAAGGAAAGCCCAGAAACTTTTCATTAAGAAATAATAATGTCGTTAAGACTTTCGCAAGGAAAAAGTCGTATTTTATTCGAAAATTTACTGTAAATTAATTCATATCTCAATTTTATAATGAACTCATGAATCGAGGTGAACAAGATGGATATGACAACAAATGAATTAACACTTGAACCAACGACTAAAGTTAAGCATCATTCTCCAAAAGCTGTCTGCATTTCTTTAACTACGCTGATCGTGGTTGGACTAGCTTCCCACGTATTGTTCAAGAAAATGCAAAATTAGAACCATCTAGGTTACCCGAAATACTTCGAAGATAAAACTGCCCTTGCTAAATGAATAGCAAGGGCTTTAATTTGGGTCTATTTTAAAGGGGTGCTGCTCAGTGATTCAGAATTTTCCATTGCTTGTTCAGCTTCTAGCTGTTTAGCGTATTCTTCCTTCTTTGACTTCAAAAAGGCTTTAGCATCCTTATTGATTTGTTTCAGGTCAACGCCCTGTTGCTTAGCTGCAAAGACACAGCCACAATAACACTGACGGTAAATGTCATACTCGTTACACATCTGGATTGAGCGTTTGTAACCTTCGCGTTTTTTGAAGTCACTGGGAAGATACTTCACCCCAAATAATTTTTGATAATCCAAGCCAATCTCATTGATGAGTTGGCTATTTTTTTGCGGTGAAATCGTCAATGCACTACCAAAATAATCGGCACCGAGTTCAATTGCCTTGTTCGCGACCAAATCTAAGCGCATTTGAAAACAAGCGGTACATCGAAGTCCCTTCTCAGGCTCATCTTGCAGATTTTTTTGCATGACCATTTGGATGAACTCGTTTGGTTTATATTCTTCTTCGATAAATCCCACGTTGTTATTCGTTCGCTCATTAAAGTGGTCCACGAATTCTTTTTGAACCAGCGCACGACGTTCATACTCAGATCTGGGATAGATGTTTGAGTTGGCATAATAGATGGTCACGTCGGCAAAATCCGTTAAAAATTCTAGTGTGTACGTGCTACAAGGTGCACAACAAGAATGGATCAAGATTTTGTGACGCACGCCTTCTGCCACCCATTCCTTGATCATCTCGAGCAAAACATTATCATAATTTACTTTCTGATTCTTGAGTTTGCCTAAGATCGGAAGAGCACACGTCTGAACTCCAGTCACCAATGGAAATCT
>CAMJXI010000160.1 GCA_946409675.1 uncultured Lactobacillus sp.
AGTTCAGACGTGTGCTCTTCCGATCTTATTCGTTTAACATCTTCTTCGGATATTTCTTTGGGAAAGCTAAGTGGTAGTCGCCAAACTTGATTTCACCTTGGCTCGGAAAGTTCAAAAGATTGAGTGTCCGCAAGAGAGTACTCTTACCAGCTCCAGATGGTCCAACGATCACGGTCGTCTCTTGCTCGTTAAAGTCTAACGAAAGATTTTCAATGACAGCATTTTCTTGATACTTGATTTCAATATTTTTTAGACTAAGCATTAGCGGTCCTTTCTAACAAAACGCGATGATCTAGTTTCCAGATACTGTTGTAACCCAGTTAATAATGTAGAAATGACTAAGTAATACAAAGCAATCATGCTATACATCAAAAGTGGTTCGTACGTTCTGGCAGCTATTCGTTGCGAGGTTAAGAACATCTCCACCAATGTAATACTTGAAGCAAGTGAGGTATCCTTTACCAAACTGATTAAGGAATTAGCAAGTGTCGGTAAGGCAACTCTAAAAGCTTGTGGTGCGATAATGCGGTACATTGTTTTGGTACGTGACATCCCGAGTGATTCGGCTGCATCCCATTGGCCGACGTCGATTGAATTAATCGCTGAACGAATTGATTCAGAAGCGTAGGCACCGGTATTTAGTGCTAACGTGATAATTGAAGCCGTCCAAGAATCGAGCTTCACACCAATAGAGGGCAAGCCATAAAAGACGATGAACAGTTGCACTAGAAGCGGTGTTCCTCTAAAAATCCAAACGTAAATACCGAAGAGCCATCTGAGAAACTTAACGTTAGATGTACGAACGACAGCTGTGATAATCGCGATAATCAATGCAAAAATAAACGAAATGATTGTCAAAGGAATTGTTACTTCGATGGCCGCCCAAAGTAGTGGCCACCATGATTCTGCTATAATTTGTCCCATTTTATCTCACCCTATTCCTTTGAAATGTCTTTGCCAAAATACTTAACGGAAATCTTGGTCAATGTGCCATCAGCACGTAATTCTTCGATAGCCTTCGTTACTTGCGCGGCTAACTTCTTGTCTTTTTTGTGGAACATGGCACCAGATCCCATCCCCGTTTTTTGCGTGGTCACGATCTTCAAGGCTGCATTTGGCTTATGTTTCAAGTAACTGTAGTAAGCCACGTCATCGTTCAAGGTTGCATCGGCTCTGCCCTGTGTGATTAAATCGGCTGATTTACTGAAACCATCTGTGCTGACGAGCGTTGCGCCAAAGGTCTTGGCCATGTCGGCGTAGTTACTAGTGAGCGATTGTGCGCTCTTCTTTCCCTTGAGGTCACTGAAACCATTAATTGTCGTGTTGTCTTTTGCAACGACCAGCACGGCATGTGAGTAACCATAAGGTTTAGTCATTGCGTATTTTTTCAAACGTTCTGGTGTTAAACCAACTTGGTTGAAGACGACGTCCGTCTTTCCGGAATTAAACGCAGCAAGCATTGAATCCCATGGTGCGTCGACAAACTGGATTTTGCGACCAAGCTTTTTGAAAACGGCCCGTGCAACATCCACGTCATACCCAACCAACTTGTTATGACTATCGTAGTAAGAAAATGGTTCGTACGTTCCTTCCGTCCCGATGAGAATAACGTCGGAATCGGCTTGTTTAGTACTCGTATACTCTGATTTCGTATTTGCGACCCAGGCCCAGCCTAGGTAAGCGACTAGTAAGACCCCCGCCAAAACTTGTACAACTCTTTTAAAAATTTTCATTAGATTCACTCCAAATTATTATTCACGGCCAAGATTGGCAATCCCGGTTGTGTGATTTACGTCAATTATAACAAATATAAACTTATTATTAATAAGTGAACAAGTCAATAAAAAACTATTTATTTTGCCAAAAATAATTTATGTCTCTTATCACTCGTCTTTGCACCGAATTTATGGTATAAAAAAATCAGTTAAGTTAGAGTCTCAAAGACTTAAACTAAACTGATATGTGTCCTACATTGCTTCGTTAAATTGGTAAGCAATTCGTTCGGGGTCACTCTTCATTGGCAAAGTAATTTCGCCAACTTTATGAAAGCCTGCCCGCATTATTGTTTTATGCATCGCGATATTCATTGGGTGGGTATCGATTCGTACATCATCATAGCCCAGTGCTTCTGCGGTTTGGATCAAGTGTTTCATCAACTCCTGACCTAAGCCTTGGCCAGCGAAGTTAGAATCAACTGCCGTCCTGTGCAAAATCACGTATTTTTCGCTATGATTGAATCGAGAATCATCGTAGAGTGCATCTGGCGCAAATCCAATGGACCCAATAGCAACAATTTCGTTGTTTTCGTTCTGCAAAACATATCCTTGTTTTAGTTCAATGTCTTTCTCTATGTCGCTTCTACAAGGATAACAACCTTCTTGCCATTGTGGAATGTTCCGTGAATGTAAGATATTCTTAGCATCGCTGAAGATTTCTAATTCACGTGCCACATCATCTTTTGTTGCTAGTCTCATGGTAAAATTGTTTGCCATTACTCTACTCCTCCCTAAATTTATTAAAATTCAAAATGTTTTTTCATCGTACGCTATTAAAATGTTGTTGTCTAGTAAGGATTTCATTATGGAAAAAATCGTCAATCTCAAATCAACCTATCATTATTTGCCTCTTTACATTCAGACTTTCCTGCCGGAAAATCCCAAAATCATCATGCAAATTGTTCCCGGAATGTCCGACTACATCGACCGTTACTGGGAGTTGGCGGAGTATTTGAACCAACACGATATTGCAGTCGTTGGTCACGATCATTTGGGTCAAGGAAAGACCGCAAACGAAAAACTACCACTAGGTGATTTTGGCAAAAATGGTGAAAAAAATTTAGTTAATGATACTTTATCGGGAGAAGGTATAAAAAAACCACAGAATGTATATGTTCCGGTTG
>CAMJXI010000161.1 GCA_946409675.1 uncultured Lactobacillus sp.
CCACCGAGATCTACACTCTTTCCCTACACGACGCTCTTCCGATCTGTTTCGGCTAGTTGCACCTGGTGAATGAAGTTCAGGTAATCTGTACCGTTAATGCGTGCCTCACTGGCATTAGCAAAAGTTAAGTCGTGGTCGACCGAACCAATTACCTGGTTCAACCATTCCTCGGTTTCTGTGTTTAAGCGATTTGCTTTGGCAACGATTTGTGGATTGAGCGCAAAGTCCTTCGTATCCACCAAACTTGGGGTGATTTTTGTAATAGTGGGTTTTTGCTCGTCGTTTAACTCAAATTCAACTTCGACCTGGCCGATTTCTGCACCTTGATAGCCTGGTTGCACGACGGTTACACCATTTAAGGTCGAGGCAATCTTTCGGTGTTGGTGCCCGGTCAAAAGAATGTCAATGCCAGGCACGTTTTGTGCAATGTGCCAGCCCTCGTTTTCGCCAGTGTATTTCTCAGTCGGCTCATTCGTCACCAGATCACGCTCAAAGCCCCCGTGATAGGCCACTACGACCAAATCAACTTGGGGACGAAGCTCAGCAACCGTTTTGGCCAAAACCTCTTGGGCACTTACGAATTTGAGGTCTGGGATGTGCTTCACGTCTTCCCAGTGCGGAATATGCTGCGTGGTCACACCAATAAGCGCAATCTTTAGTCCGGAGCGTTCGATAATCTTGTATGGTTGGCCGATGAACGGTAAGTTAGTCGACTTTTTGAGAATGTTTGCGTTGAGCATTAACCTTGTGGTCTGCTCTAGAATCTGGCGTTGATAATCGAGGCCAAAGTTAAAATCGTGGTTGCCAAGCACACCAAAATCGTACCCCATTGCATTATACAACTCGGCGTACTCATTGATGTTAGCTGTACTTTGATGCTTTGACACATAGTTAGCTAAGGCCGATCCCTGTAAGAAATCCCCCGCATCAATCTTGATGATAGTTTCACTTGCATTCGCTTCTTCAACCTGCCTAAAGTATGTCGCTACTCGCGCCAAACTATAAGGTTCGCTTGTCTCATTTTCCGTCACATAGTTAGTGGGTAAAACAAAACCGTGCGTATCGCTCGTCTCTAAAATTGTTAACTTCATCTTCGCCCCTACCCCTAATCCTCAAAAAGATACTTCAAAATATAACTAATAGTTGATACAAAAAAAGACACCACCAGGTGTCTGAATTAATCGTTTGCTTGTTCAGTCTTTACAACTTGACGGCCTTTGTAGTAACCACTTGGTGAAACACGGTGGCTAAGACGGTATTCGCCTGTTGTTGCATCATATTGCATTGAAGGAACACTCAACTTTATGTGTCCGCGACGTTGACGCTTCTTTTGTTTTGATGTTCTGCGTGCTGGAACTGCCATATCTAACACTCCTTTATAATCTAAATTGTTTGTGAAAAACTTAAAATTAAGCCATGTTTTTAACAACTCACGAAGTACATAATACTATCAAATCAGGAATTAATCAAGTACTAATTATTCGCTTTTGTCGGTTGGCTCGGTTGGTGCTTCAAGCAATTTCGTCTTCTCGGCTAATTGCTTTTCTAAATCCTGAATCTGTTGGTCTTTTTGTTCAAGCGTCTTGTTAAATTTAGCTTGTAGCTCTTTTTCTTGGTCCTTTAACTGTTCTTCGACCTTTTTGCTAGATTTATCGTGGCCATCGTTACCCATTAAGAAGGCAACGCCGGCACCAATCAGAATCAAAAAGACGATCAGAAGAATCAAGGGCACCTTGATTGAAGTAATCCCAAAGTTAATCGAAGCGGGATCCGTGTTTAAGAGCGCGAAAATCACAACTAACAACACGAGTACTAATCCGAGAACTAGTTTTTGTTGATTTTTATTTTTCATATTAACCTACTTCTCGCTCGCAAATTTAATTGATAAGTAATCACCAATCGTTGGGAAAACGCCATAAAGTTTAGCAGCCATTGCAAGTAACAATGGTAAGTTGAGTTCGCGCTTGTTGGTGTCTAAGTGCTCCACAATCTTAGTCGCTACTTCTTCTGGGTCAAGCATCAACCAAGCGACGTTTTTGACGTAATCGCCGGTCTTATCGGCCACGTTAAAGAAATTCGTGTAGACAGGTCCTGGGTTAACAGTCATGACTTTGACATTGAAAGGTTTCAACTCTAAGCGTAAGACGTTCGAGAAACCAATTACGGCTGCCTTACTTGCTGAATAAGCTGCAGACTTCACGGTTGGTACTTTACCCGCCATCGAAGCCATGTTGACGATATGACCACTTTCTTGGTCAATCATCATCCGGGCAACTAAGCGAGTCAGATACATGAGTCCCAAGACGTTTGTTTGGAACATATCTGTAATGACCTTAGGATCTGTTTGCAAGAAGTATTCGAAGTCACCAAAACCAGCGGCATTGATTAGATAATCCACGTGATCAACTTTGTCCGCGATTTGGGCAAAGGCGGCTTCGATTTCTTCGGCATGACTCAAATCGGCAGGAATGACGTAAGCATCCTCACCGGAGAGCGCTTGAGCTTCAGCGGCGATTTCTTCGAGTTTGGCAACGTTTCTAGCAATTAAAATTACGGTGGCTTGACGTTGGGCCATCTCCATTACAATAGACTTACCGATGCCACTAGATGCACCAGTTACAACAACGACTTTATCTCTGAATGATTTATCCATAATTTTTTATCCTTTCATTGGTACCTCTATAATATCAAAGTCATTGACAATTTGGGAACTTGGAAAGATATTTTTTGCTTCTTTTTGTAATTTATACGCCATTTTACCCGTATAACGAGAAGAAATATGGGTTAAGAGTAGTTTTTTAACACCGCACTTCTTCGCCACGTTGGCGGCTTGGACACTAGTCGAGTGGTAATAGG
>CAMJXI010000162.1 GCA_946409675.1 uncultured Lactobacillus sp.
GGCTTGTTGCACACCTTCACCAGAAACATCACGGGTAATTGAAACGTTCTCGCTCTTCTTAGAAATCTTATCGATTTCATCGATGTAGATAATTCCCTTTTGGGCACGTTCAACATCGTAATTAGCGTTTTGCAAAAGTTTCAACAAAATATTCTCGACGTCTTCACCGACATAGCCGGCCTCAGTCAAGGTAGTTGCATCAGCAATTGCAAAAGGAACGTTCAAAGTCCGAGCTAGAGTTTGGGCCAAGAAAGTCTTACCAGAACCGGTAGGTCCGATCAAAGCGATGTTACTCTTCTGGAGTTCGGCTTCGTCACCGAGGTCAGCTTGGCTAATTCGTTTGTAGTGGTTATAAACGGCAACTGCCAAATTCTTCTTAGCGGCTTCTTGCCCAATCACGTATCCATCAAGTGATTTTTTAATTTCAATAGGGGTTGGTAAATCTTGATTGTCTTTTAAAGCGTCACTGCGAAATTCATCTTCGATAATTTGTTTACTGAGGTCGATACATTCATTACAGATGTACACGCCATTGCCAGCGATGATTTTCTTAACTTGCGCTTGGGTCTTCCCACAAAAAGAACATTTTATTTGATCTGGAGTCTCAAAATCGTCAATATACATAAAAAAATCCTCCTCTAAATATAGTTCGATATACCTTATATTATAAGGCTAACGAAGACTAAATTACCACATATAAATTCTTTCGTAAAGCTTTCTGCCTACTAAAAAAGACGGTTTACACCGTCTTTCACAAATTCGACTAAGATTAGTCTTCTTTGTCTTCAGTTTTATCTGCAGACTTCTTAGCTGGAGCTTTTTTAGCTGCTTCTTTAGCTGATGAAGTGATTTCTTCAATAGCCTTACGAACAGCGATATCATGGCCGAGCATTTCGTCTGTCAAAGTTTGACGAACGACTTTTTCATCCATTTGATATTCTTTAGTTAATTCTTTGATTTCTTTTTCCATTTCTTCAGGCGTTGCTACAATGCCTTCAGCTTTAACAATGGCTTCTAAAACCAAGTTAGTCTTAACACGGTCAGCAGCAGTTACAGCAATTTGCTTCTTCAAGTCTTCTTCAGTTGTACCAGTCATTTGATAGTACATTTGCGGGTTGATTCCTTGACGTTGCATACCACCAAGATATTGTCTAAGTTGTGAGTCAACTTCTTCATCAATCATGACAGAAGGAATTTCAGCAATAGTTGCATTCTCAACAGCCTTAGCAATAGCTAATTCTTGAACTGCATCATCTGCAGCTTCGGTTTTTTGTGCTTTAAGTTGGTCTTTGATCTTAGCTTTTAATTCATCTAATGTTTCAACAGAATCATCGATGTCTTTAGCAAAATCATCGTCTAACTTAGGCAATTCTTTAGTCTTGATTTCATGGATAGTAGTTGCAAAGTGTGCTTCTTTACCAGCTAAATCAGCTGCATGGTAATCAGCAGGGAATGTTACAACAACATCAACATCTTCACCAGCTTTGTGACCAACTAATTGATCTTCAAAACCAGGGATGAATGAGTTTGAACCAAGAACAAGTGAGTAATTGTCAGCAGTACCGCCATCAAAAGCAACATCGTCAACAGTACCCTTGTAGTCGATAACTACAGTGTCACCGTCAGCTGCTTTGCCTTTTTCTTTGAGGACGAGTTCAGCGTTTTGTTCACGTTTTTGGTCAAGATCAGCATTTACGTCTTTAACAAGGACACGACGGTCTTGTTTAGGAACTTCTAATCCTTTGTAATCACCAAGTTTAACTTCTGGCTTAGTTGCAATTTCGGCTTTCATTTCCCAAGCTGCATCTTTGTCCATTGAAACAGGTGTGATTTGTGGTTGACCCACAACATCGTTTACGACACCAGCTTCAGTTAAAGCTGCTTCATACACATCAGGAAGAACAGCATTCAATGCGTCTTCATAAAGTGCTTCTTCACCGTACATTTGGTTGAAGATACGGCGTGGAACTTTTCCTTTACGGAATCCAGGAACGTTTAAATTCTTCTTAACACGTTTGAACGCAAGATCTAAACCTTCTTGAATTTTTTCTTTTGAAATTTCAAATGTTAATTCACCAGTAGATTTACCGGTCATTTCCCACTTAGCAGACATTTCATTACCTCCGATGTCAATTTTGGGTTTGCTTTAGCATACTTAAATATTCTACATTAATAATTCACAAAACACAATAAGCCAAGCGTTTTTAATCACTAAAAGAATACTCATAATAATTTTTAAAACCAACAAAAAAAGATACGACCCAAGTCGTATCTCTTAATGGAATTGATATTAGTCAAGAATTTCAGTAACTTGACCAGCACCAACAGTACGGCCACCTTCACGAACAGTGAACTTAGTACCTTTTTCGATACCAACTGGTGCGATAAGGTCAACTTCAAAAGTAACGTTATCACCAGGCATAACCATTTCGATACCATCTGGTAATTCGATAACTCCGGTTACGTCAGTAGTATGGAAATAGAATTGTGGACGGTAGTTTGAGAAGAATGGAGTATGACGTCCGCCTTCTTCTTTAGACAAGATATAAACTTCACCCTTGAATTTAGTATGTGTTTGGATTGAACCTGGTTTTGCAAGAACTTGGCCACGTTCAACTTGGTCGCGGTCGATACCACGAAGAAGTGCACCGATGTTATCACCGGCTTCACCTGCGTCAAGAGTCTTACGGAACATTTCAAGACCAGTAACAGTTGTCTTAAGAATAGCTGGTTTCAAACCAACGATTTCAACTTCGTCACCGACATGGATTTCACCACGGTCGATACGACCAGAAGCAACAGTACCACGACCAGTGATAGTGAAGACG
>CAMJXI010000163.1 GCA_946409675.1 uncultured Lactobacillus sp.
CATCATGTTTGACTAAGATCCAAAATGCGGTTGAAAAAGAACCTGGTGTCGAAAACGTTAAAGTACTATTCAATTCAGGTAAAGTTAAGGCTGAATTTGATGACCAGAAGGTTACGACAGACAGATTGAGTGATGTAGTGAGTGGATTGGGTTATGAAGTTGAAGGGATTAAGGTAAAAGACTTATAGAAGTCTTTAGTATTTCTTCACACATTCAATACCAATTCACCATCAAAAAAATATAAATCGAGGATAAAATAAGATGAGTAACAAAGAACAAGTAGCTGAACTATATGCAGCAGAAGTTAAACAAGCAGATATCGATCACCATAAGCCTACAGCAGGCGCAATGGTTGGCCACATTTTAGCCAACTTTTGGGTGTTTGATGTCAAGTTACACCAAGTAAAGTGGTACGTTAAAGGACCACTAGCTCAAGCAGCGTTATCATTACTTGATGCAGAAATTAGTGCCAACCGCCAAAATATCGATGAACTCGGCGAACTGCTTTTGGATGAAAATGAGATTGCTCCAAGTACTTTAAAAGAGATTCACGAATATGGTAAGTTGGACGAAGACGCAAGCTACAAGTACCTTGATGCTGACGAACTAATTGGCAAGCTAGCTGCAGATTACGTCATGCAAGACTTGTTTATTGACCGGGCAATTAAATTGGCTAATAATGAGAACCGCCCAGGATTAGCAGAATATTTAGTCGGCCGACGTCGTTACAACAACCGCCAACAACGGCAACTCCAAGCTTTAATCGGCAAGACTGCTTGGCAAGATTTAATCGAAGAAGATGACGAAGACTAGTCAAAAGAAAAATAAACATCTATTATTGAACTAACTATTACGTTTTAGGAGGGGAGTAGCCATGGAAAAAGTAAATTCATGCTTAACGATAGTACCAATTTTTGAAGGATTGTCAGATGAAGATCTCGACAAGATTAACACGATAGTGCGTGAAAAGAAATTTGCCAAAGGCGAAACCCTCTTTTCTCCTGGCGATGATGCAGACTCCTTGATCATCATGCACCAGGGTCAAGTTAAACTAACTAACTTCGGGAGCGAAGGCCAAGAAAAAATCATCTCCTTACTCCAAGCGGGTGATTTCGATGGCACAGCAACCTTATTTAGTCCCACCAAGCACACAATGTATGGCATCGCCGTTACCAAAGGTGAAGCCTGTGTGCTCGACCGTAATTCGTTCAAGAAAGTAATGACAGATTCCCCCCAACTTGCCTTACATATTCTCAACGAATTTGGGACGAAGCTAGTTGAACAACAACGCGAGTATGCACGCAACCTGACGACTACAGCAGAGGGTCGTCTAGCAAGCTACCTGCTCGAATACAGTACCGAAGTTAATTCTTCCGAATTTAAACTACCTTTCAAGAAATATGAATTAGCTAATCTTCTAGATCTCACTCCGGAGACGCTCTCCCGGCAATTAAAGAACCTCGAAGAACAGAACTTGATTGAAAACCTCCCCCACAATACAGTCAAGATTCTAGACGCTGATGAATTAACCTTTTTGATCTAACTCATTAAACGCTAAAAGAATACTAAAAATAATTTCATTATATATAGGTAAGTATAGTAAAAAATACGTTAATAGAAACAATAAAATTAAGAAAAATACACCCAAAATTTGCGATGAAATTTTGATAAAGTAAGGCCTAACACCAGTTAGTGCCTTTTTTATTTGGAAAAGATAGTGTAAAATTACAAATGACACAGAATTGAGGTATGTGTATGACAAATCCAAATTTTACACCAATCCTACTAGGTAGTGACTTTAATGTCTACGGAATGGCTCGTTCATTCCATGAGGCATACAATATCAAATCAACGGCGTTTTCTGCCGGCCATTTGGCTGCAACACGCTATTCAAGCATCGTGACCGTCCAAGCTTTTGACGGCTTCGATGAAGATCCGGTCTTTATTGAGACAATGCGCCAAAAGATGAAGGAATATGCCGACCACACTGAGCCGGTTATTTTGATTGCCTGCGGTGACGGTTATGCTGAACTATTATCGAAACACAAAGAGGAATTAAAGGGAGTCTTTGTGGTTCCTTATATCGATTACGATTTATTGAATCACTTGATTCGTAAGGAAGAATTTTATCAAATTGCAGCTGAACACAAGCTTCCATTCCCAGCTACTAAGATTATTACTAGAGCCGACTACAAGGCAGAAGATTATCTGACTATTCCGTTTAATTATCCGGTGGCCTTAAAACCATCTGATAGTGTGACTTGGTTGGATATTCATTTTGAAGGACGTAAAAAAGCTTTCACAATTCATGACGAGGCTGAGTTAGCTGAGATTGTTGGCAAAATCTACGATAACGGCTATGAAGCCGATTTGATTCTCCAAGACTTTATTCCCGGCGATGATTCCAACATGCGTGTGTTGAATGCGTACGTTGATCAACACCACCACGTGAAGATGATGTGTCTGGGCCATCCACTCTTGGAAGATCCAGCTCCACAATCAATCGGTAATTACGTGGCAATCTTGCCCGAATATAACCAAAGCCTTTACGAAACTGTCCAAACTTTCTTAGAAGAGATTAACTACACGGGCTACGCTAACTTCGACTTGAAGTACGATGCGCGTGATGGCCAATTCAAGTTCTTCGAGATTAACTTGCGCCAGGGTCGCTCGAGCTTCTTCGTGACCTTAAATGGCTATAACTTGGCTAAATGGGTCGTTGAAGACTACGTGACAGGTTCTTTGGC
>CAMJXI010000164.1 GCA_946409675.1 uncultured Lactobacillus sp.
ACCACCGAGATCTACACTCTTTCCCTACACGACGCTCTTCCGATCTGGCAGCCGTTAGCGAAGAAAAATTTCGACAACGGTTTATTTTGGAACAACAATATTGGCAGGAATTTCCTTATATTGCGGGGATCGACGAAGTAGGTCGGGGACCTCTAGCAGGTCCCGTTGTCAGTGCCGCCGTCATCTTACCTAGAGACTTTCGCGTCCTTGAGGTTAACGACTCCAAACAATTGACCGCTGACAAACGCCAAGAACTTTTCTTGCAAATTGTGGAGGGAGCACTGGCAATTGGTGTGGGTGTACAAAGTGAGCAAGTCATCGATGAGATTAACATCTATGAAGCCACCCGTTTAGCAATGGCTGAAGCAGTTGGCAACTTAGACATCCAACCAAATTTTCTTTTTGTGGATGCGATGCAGGTGCCAGTCGACATTCCCCAATTGAAACTAATCAAGGGCGATGCCAAAAGTAATTCGATTGCTTGTGCTAGTATCGTGGCGAAGGTCTTAAGAGACCGTTTAATGAATTCTTTTGCTCAGGCTTACCCGGGTTACGATTTTGCTAATAACGACGGCTATGGCACGAAGAAACACCTTGAAGGCTTAAAAAAGCTGGGTGTGACACCAATTCATCGCCAAACCTTTGAACCCATCAAGAGTATGGTCGAAAATACGTTGGTTTAATTTCTTTTACTAGTCTTATTTAATAGAAGAAACACATCAAAGTTTTCAAATTTCTTGGAAACAAAACTAAATAAAAAATTTTCACTCCTTTTAACGTAATTAATTAAAAGGAGTTTTTTTATGAATAAGACAGATTTTTTACTTTGCGCAAAACTAAGTCAACAATTTAAATATAAGGAAATGCTCAAGATTGCTCTGCTTCTCGAACAAGAGGTGGAACTTAATCTCGCAACGTTAGAGAAGATCAAAACGTGTCTCGATCCAGAGTCCTTTCTCACTTGTCAAAAATTACTCTTTGATGAGGAATTGGCTAAAAAAGTTTTACAGACCAAATCGCAGTGTGACCTGATTTCTTTCTTTAATGAAAACTATCCCCAAAAATTACGCGAGATTTATCGTCCACCCTTAATTCTTTTCTACCGGGGAGATATTTCTTTGTTGAATTCTCCCTGTGTCAGTATCGTCGGTGCCAGAATGCATACCGACTATTCGCGTGAGGTCTTAGCGCATCTTGTGCCTAATCTCGTCGCTTCCAATAAGACGATTGTCAGTGGACTTGCTTCTGGTGTTGATTCACTGGCCCACCAAAAGACGCTCGAGAATCATGGCAAAACCATCGCTGTCATCGGAAATGGGCTCAATAATTTTTATCCTCGTCAAAACGAAAGTCTCCAAAAACGGATAGCCCGCGAAGGTCTCGTGCTGAGTGAATACTTACCAGACACGCCACCGGCACGTTTTCGTTTTCCGGAGCGGAATCGGATTATCGCTGGAATTTGCGATGATTTAATTGTGACCGAGGCCAGATTGAAGAGTGGTTCATTAATCACAGCTAATGTTGCACTCCAAGAAAATAGAAATGTTTATGCGGTCCCAGGCCCTATCACAAGCGAGTTATCGGCGGGTACCAACGAATTAATTTTCGTCGGTGCGACCCCAATTATCAATTTTTCATTAGACAATTTTAATTAGGTGTGTAAAGATATGACTTGTTAATATTTGACAGAAAATAATTTATATCTTAGACTTAGTCTAATTTTTGTCGAAGAAAAAGGAAGGGGCAGCGCATGCCTAAAAAAAACCTCGTGATCGTTGAATCACCCGCAAAAGCTAAAACTATCGAAAAATATCTTGGAAAAAACTATCACGTTGTCGCTAGTCTTGGCCATATCCGTGATTTACCTAAGTCACAAATGGGAATTGATTTTGAGCACGACTACGAACCAAAGTACATTTCCATTCGTGGTAAAGGCGATACCATTAAAAACCTAAAAAAAGAAGCTGCCAAAGTTGATAACGTTTATCTCGCAGCCGATCCGGACCGTGAAGGAGAAGCCATTGCTTGGCACGTCTCACACATCCTCGGCTTAGACGTTAAAGGTCAAAACCGGGTAGTCTTCAATGAAATTACTAAAGATGCAGTTAAGAATGCGTTCAAGAATCCTCGTTCAATCGACTCGGATTTGGTTGATGCCCAACAAGCACGCCGTATTTTAGATCGGATTGTGGGTTACTCGATCTCGCCAATTCTTTGGGCCAAAGTTAAAAAAGGCTTGAGTGCCGGTCGTGTGCAATCAGTTGCCTTAAAGCTCGTGATTGACCGCGAAAAATCAATCAAGGCCTTCATCCCTGAAGAATATTGGACCATCGATGCCGAATTCTTAAAGGGCAGAACCAAGATTCAAAGTGCTTTCTACGGTGTGAACGGCCGTAAGAAGGAATTAAAGAGTAACGAAGCCGTTCAAGAATTACTCAAACAAATTGATAAAAAGAAAAACTTCACCATTGAAGACGTTGTTAAAAAAGAACGCCGTCGTCAACCTGCTGCACCATTTACAACCAGCTCGTTACAACAAGAAGCTAACAAGCGCTTGAACTTTAAGACGCGTAAGACAATGATGATTGCCCAACAACTTTACGAAGGAATCAACCTTGGTAAAGAAGGGACTGTCGGTTTAATCACTTATATGCGTACCGACTCAAAACGAATCTCAAGTATTGCTAAACATGAAGCAGCAACGTTTATCCACTCAACATATGGTGAAGAGTTTGCGGCTAATAAAC
>CAMJXI010000165.1 GCA_946409675.1 uncultured Lactobacillus sp.
ACAGGATATTCATGCCAAAATATATATCAGAAGAAAATATGCAGATGTAGACCTTTATCTTGGTTCTATGAATGCATCTTATTCTGCAATCAATAAGAATGTTGAAATGATGCTGTGGCTTGGAACAAAGAATAAGTATCTTAATGGAGAGAAATTCCTGAAGGATATTTTTTGCGGTCCGGCGGATGATGTAAAAAATCCCTTTGAAAAAGTAACAGTAATGGATGCAGTTCAGGATATCGATGGTGATAATAAAAATGCTTTGGAACAGAAAATTAAAGAACTGTGTAGAGCAAAGAGAAAAGCAACCATTACAGAAGACAATTACGGAAAATATAAGGTAACAGTAGAATTTCCAGGGGTTACAAGTGATAAAACTATTATGGTGTCACCTTTTAATTCAAAGCAAGAGCATACTTTATGCCAAGGGACGCAAAACGGTTAAAGATCTTTTGGCAAACGAACCATACAGACTTTATCCCATTGGTCGCTTGGACTATGACACATCTGGTGCACTACTTATGACCAACGACGGCGACCTCGCCAACTATTTGATGCACCCAAAAAACGAGATTGACAAGGTTTATACGGCCAAGGTCGAAGGAATCGTCAACCCCAGAACTATTGGGAAGTTGCGTCGCGGTGTGATGGTCAATCATAAGCCTACTGCACCAGCAGAAGCACATATTTTGTCGACTGATGCCGAGAAGAAAACCAGTGTCGTGCAATTAACGATCCACGAAGGACGCTATCACCAAGTTAAGAAGATGTTTGAGGCAATTGGACACCCCGTGAAGAAGCTCAGCCGCGAGAAATACGCGTTTCTTGACCTTTCTTCATTGATGGCCGGTCAATACCGTGAATTATCTGGTGAAGAAATAAGACAACTAAAACATTTAGGTGTATAATCAAAGCATAAAATAGAAAGAATTAGAATGTTGTCTTCAGGGCAGGGTGAAATTCCCGACCGGCGGTTATAGTCCGCTACCCAAGCTTCTGCTTGGTTGATTCGTTGCAATTACGAAACCGATAGTTAAAGTCTAGATGGAAGAAGACAGGCTTATTTCACTAGAGATAAAGTCTGTTGCTGAAGCGACGGACTTTTTTTGAGGTGAAAATCATGCAACAAAAATCTACAACGAAACATGGGGCACTTTCGAAACAAATCAGTTGGGCAATTCTCGGGGCGATGGCCTTTATCTTAATGCAGTTTGAATTCCCAATTATCCCTGCACTTCCATATTTGAAGATGGACTTGAGTGACGTTATCGTGACGCTGTCCGCCTTCATCGTGGGACCCGTTGGGGCCGTTTGTATCGCACTTGTTAAAGCTGGCTTAGACTTCTTCATTAAGGGAGCCAACTTGATGACTTTAGTGGGAGACGTTGCCGCCTTTGCAGCTTCAATCTCATTTGCTTTGCCAGTTTATTATGTTTTAAAAGATCGAGTTTTTGATAAAAAGATTGTTCGTAAAATTTTGGGCTTTATCGCCGGAACCTTAGTTTTGACCTTAGTCCTAAGTGTTTTAAACTATTTTGTCATTACGCCAATGTATATTACATTAGCCGGTTTCAAACTAAGTATGTCATTAATGAACTATATACTTTACGCGGTTGTACCGTTCAACCTAGTTAAGGGATTGATTTTGTCGATTGTTTCCGGACTGTTATTCGTGTCTGTTTTACCGGTCCTGAAAAAATATGTTGATCACCAGAGGTAAATACTCTTGTAATCGCGCTTTTCGATTAGATAATCCTACTTCTTTATGTTAAAATTAAAATTGAAATTTTGAAGATTAAGGATTAAAAAATGAGCGATTTTAAACAAACACCAAACAAGGGTCATATTGATCGAACAAATTTATCCCGGGTTCAAACAAAGAAAAATAAATCGAAGAAGAATAGCCGAGTTGTTATTCTGCTGGTCGTTGCAATTATCCTAGTTGCTACTGTGCCTACGGTGCATTATTTTATGGCGAACAAGAAGGATGCTAAGATTACTGAAGTTTCCAAGAAATCTTCAAGCTCTAAGGTGGAAAAATCAAGTAGCAAAGCTAGTTCATCTTCAAGTTCCAAAGCAAGTTCAACTACTCAATTTAGTTCGACTACCCAATCGAGCCAATCGAGCCAGTCAAGCCAACAATCTAGCTCGACTGAACAAAGCCAATCAGAAAATACGGCTGGAACTTACACAGTTCAAAGCGGTGATTCGCTTTACGCGATTGCGCAAAACAACGGTATTACGTTAGATGAGTTGTTACAACTCAACGGTTTGTCAGCAGATTCTGCTTTACAACCAGGAATGAGCTTAAAATTAAAATAAGAAAAAGAGACGTAAGTCTCTTTTTTTAAGGAGTTAATTATGCAAGTTGCAATTGATGGACCAGCTTCTGCTGGTAAGAGTACGGTTGCCCAAATAATTGCCGCCAAACTGTCGTATATTTACATCGACACAGGCGCAATGTACCGGGCAGCAACGCTGATTGCCCGGCAAAATAACATTGCGTTTAGCGATGAAACCAGTATTTTGGCCAAATTAGCGGAAACAAAGATTGAGTTTCAACAAGACGAAAAGCAACAGAAAATTTTGATTGATGGGGTAGACGAATCGTTAGCGATTCGGACTGCTGAAATCAGTGCAAATGTCTCGGCCGTTTCGGCACTTGCTGTTGTCCCGATATCACGACCATCCATCACAACGTTTGTGGAGCCAGCCATTTC
>CAMJXI010000166.1 GCA_946409675.1 uncultured Lactobacillus sp.
CCAAGAGGTAGGAAATCAGCCTGAAAAACTCCCTATTTCCACGCTCTCGGATTTTGTCTAAGCATTGCTAGTGAAAAATTGGGTGCCGCTTCAATTCTGGCTACCGATTTAGACGAGCAAGCATTGACTGCTTCCAAGACCAACCTAGCTCTCAATGAGAGTCGTAAGATTAAGTTGCTTGAGAGCAATTTGTTCTCAGCGGTTGAAGGTAAATACGACTTGATTTTAGCCAACATCTTGACCGAAATCTTGGTGCTCATGGTACCGGATTTGGCTGATCACTTAGACTACAAGGGCTCCGTGGTCTTTTCCGGAATTGACATCGATCAATTACCGAAACTCGAGAAATTACTTATTGAATACAATTTTGAAATTAAAATACGAATGCAACAAGAACGTTGGGTTGCTTTAATCGTTACCAGAAAAGAGGAAGAATAATGCAACATTATTTTCTAAATCAGCCGATTAGTGTCGGTGACCAAATTATTTTAAACGGTGAAACTGCTCACCGGATTATCAAGGTTCGCCGCAGTGAAGTAGGTGAAGTAATTGAATTAGTTGACCACCATCAGAAACCTTACTTGGCTAAAATCATTGCCTTAAAGGGCAACGAAGTCCTAGTCCAAGCAGCTGCAGAATCAACCATGATTACTGAGCTTCCAGTTGAAGCCACAATTTTAATTGGTTCAAGCAAAGGTGAGAAAAACGAATTCGTTATCCAAAAGGCGACCGAATTTGGTGTCCGTCGGATCATCATCTTCAACGCCGATTATTCTATTGCACGCCTTAAGAGTGATAAAATTGACAAAAAATTAGAGCGTTACGAGAAAATTGCCCAACAAGCTGCTGAACAATCACGCCGTCAAGTCGTTCCCGAAGTTGTTTTAGTTGATAAGCTTTCAGACGTGGATTTTGCACCATACAACAAGCGCTTAATTGCTTATGAAGAATCAGCTAAAAAGGGTGAAAAAACAGTTTTAAGAACAACTTTACAAGGTTTAACACCTGATGACAAAATCGTCATGGTCTTTGGCCCTGAAGGTGGCATTTCTCCAATGGAGATTGGCTACCTCGAAAGCGAAAAATTTACCGCCTGTGCATTAGGCAAACGAATCTTGCGCGCTGAAGGAGCACCAATGTATTTCTTAAGTGCTCTATCATATCAACTGGAGATGAATTAATTAATGAAACTTACCAAAATGCTCGGCAAAATAAAGAATTCGAAGATTGCACTCAAATATCAAAAAATTCACCAAATCCCGTTCGTTCCCGTAATTGAGCTGGCAGTTGGAGTTATTTTGTTAGCATTTCTTTTAGGATTAATTGGCCTTGGTAAAAACTATCGCATTGGTTTACTCTTCGGGCTCGTCAATATCTGCACTGCATTTCAAATTGGCCATCTCATCTCAAAGAGAAACCTCTCCAAATGGTGGAGTCTCTTTTTCCCAATCGCATTTGCACTCACAGTTTTAGCGTATTACGCAAACTACAACTATTTCTTCAGCGGAATCTACCTACTGGTGACCCTCCTTGGAATAGCGCACCAACAAAACAAAATTTATCGCTAGGAGGTTAGTAAAATGGCAAAACCAAAAGAATTTACCCAAGAAGACGTCTACGCCTTATGTCAACAATATATGAATGAAGAACATTTAGCCTTTGTTAACCGGGCGTATGAATTTGCTGCATTTGTCCATAAAGACCAGGTCCGTCAATCGGGCCAACCTTATATCGTCCACCCAATTCAGGTGGCCGGTATTTTAGCAGAATTAAAAATGGATCCCGAGACCGTTGCGAGTGGCTACTTGCATGATGTAGTCGAGGATACCAAAATCACTCTAGGTGACGTTGGGGAGCTTTTTGGACCAGACGTGCAAACTATTGTAGATGGTGTGACCAAACTTGGGAAAATCAAGTATAAATCACATGAAGAACAGCTAGCCGAAAATCACCGGAAGATGCTGATTGCGATGGCTAAAGACTTGCGGGTCATCATGGTTAAGCTTGCCGATAGGCTCCACAACATGCGCACACTCGATCATCTGCGTCCCGATAAACAACGTCGCATCGCAAACGAGACGCTCGAAATCTATGCACCACTGGCTGATCGTTTAGGTATCAGTTACATCAAGTGGGAACTAGAAGATTCGAGTTTACACTATCTCAATCCGCAACAATATTACCGAATTGTTAATTTGATGAGCTCAAAACGTGACGAGAGACAACAATATATCGATGACGCGCTTGCAGTCATTACCGCAACGCTTGATGAACTCGAAATTCGCTACGAAATCTACGGTCGGCCAAAGCATATTTACTCAATCTACAAAAAAATGCGCGATAAGCATAAGCAATTTAACGAATTATATGACTTGCTAGCAGTTCGGATCATCGTCGATACTGTGAAAGATTGTTATGCCGTTTTGGGTGCCGTTCATACCAAATGGAAACCAATGCCCGGACGTTTCAAGGATTACATTGCAGTCCCTAAGACCAACGGTTATCAATCATTGCACACAACGATTATCGGTCCTGGTGGCAAACCACTCGAAATTCAAATCAGAACTGAGCAAATGCACCAAGTTGCCGAATATGGTATTGCTGCGCACTGGGCCTATAAAGAAGGGGTCAAAGAACAGATCGGAAGAGCACACGTCTGAACTCCAGTCACCAATGGAAATCTCGT
>CAMJXI010000167.1 GCA_946409675.1 uncultured Lactobacillus sp.
CGACGTCATCTCCGCCTTTCAGAAATCGATTCGCGGATCTGACGTTGATGCCAGCTTGCATTATCTCGCCCGTTTAATCGAAGCCGGAGATTTAGTCAGCATCAGCCGCCGACTGAGCGTGATTGCATACGAAGATATCGGTTTGGCCAATCCCGCTGCCGCTAGTCACGCAATCCAAGCAATCTATGCTGCCAACCAACTTGGTTTTCCTGAGGCACGGATTCCCTTAGCCAATGCAGTAATTGAGTTAGCTCTTTCGCCAAAGTCCAACTCGGCCATCATGGCGATTGATTCAGCTTTGAGTGATGTTCGCTCAAAGAACGTGGGGAACATTCCGGACAATTTGAAAGACGCACATTACAAGGGAGCAGAAAAACTCGGGCATGGCGTCAATTACATGTACGCCCACGATTACCAAAACGATTGGGTCGCGCAGCAATACCTCCCCGACCGAATTATCCACGCACAATACTTCATGCCAAAGGGCAATAGCAAGTTTGAGAATGCCTTTAAAGAACAGTACGAGAAGCTTCGGAAAGCACAAACAGACGGCCTGAAAAAAGCAAGCCAAAAGCTTGACAAATAAAGTTTGGAAGCGTTTAAACTTAATAGTTTACATCTGAAAAATCATTGTTATAATAAGGGTATGATCTGAGTTGATCGTGAAGCACTTGTAATGTTGACCGATCGAATATCATGACGTTAGAGCACGTTAGAACTACTGAATCGGCAGGCTAGCTAGACTAGAAGCCAAATTCATAGGGAAACGGCTCAAATTTTGGAACACTGCGGGTTCAACAACGTCTTAATGCAAAACGACAATTCGGATTTATTAAGAAAAAAATTGAAGCAGCGAAGGCTGCTTCTTTTTATGTGAGGAAATACTTTTATGCCATTAAAAATCGTCATGCTTATCTTTATCGCTTTTATTATCTTTTTAGGAATCTATTTATTAAACCACCGCACCAAGATTTTCATTATCTTCAATGCCAAGAGTAACCCCAAGCTCCAAGGAACAATGACCCTCGTGGCTTACGCTCTCTTTGTCGTCGCAGCTTTTGGACTCTTGTTCCTCTTCTTGCTACCAAAGGGTTTTAATTACATCACCCTTTTCCTCGCGGTCATCATTATCTTCTACTTCACTCTCATGCTCACTAAATACAACCAAGAATAATTGCAAAAAATTCAGATTATTTAACACTTTAAGTGATAATTTGTTAAAATGAAGTTAGGAAAGGTGGTTATCATATGTTAAAACAATATCATCACATTCAAATCGCCGTTGACGGTTCTAAAGAAGCAGAGATGGCTTTTCGTAAAGCCGTTGCGGTAGCAAAACACAATGATTCAACATTAGATATTATCCACGTAATTGATACACGAGCTTTTCAAAATGTCTCTAGTTTTGATTCAGCTATGGTTGAACAAGTTAGTGAAGAAGCAAAAACTAAAATGGAAAAGTACCATCAAGAAGCTCTCGACGCTGGCGTCAAAGAAGCTCACTTCCAGATTGAATTTGGTTCGCCAAAAGAAATTATTGCCCACTCTTATCCGAAGAAACACGATATCGATTTAATCGTCGTTGGTGCAACTGGCTTGAACGCTGTTGAACGACTTTTGATTGGTAGTGTAACAGAGTATGTCACAAGAGCAGCAGAATGCGACGTGTTGGTTATTAGAAAACCACTCGACGAATTAACTGAGACTACAGCAAATAAAGCTTAAAGATAAATTCAATAATTAAATAGGCTAACTAAAATAAGGATTATGACAAAAGTCATAATCCTTATTTTTATGCAATTTTAGCGCAACTCACGGTTGATAAAGCCCTTGATTGGCCTTGGCAAGTTTTCGAAGTTTGCCATCGTATCAAACAAGCGCAGTTGGTTATAGTATCTCGTCCAACTTGCGACATCGTTTGGCGGATTCATATCCTTGAACAAGTCGTTCCAGAAGCGGAAGACTTCTAAGACATAGTCAACGTAGACCGTATCTCTTTGCATCAACGACAAAATACTGCCCGCAATCACGCGGTCTTCGCCAAACGCCAAGCTATCCTTACTTTGCAAGTAACCGAACAACAAAATGTTAAACAAGAACATTTTGCCAGAGCGCGGAATGTCTTCCTTAATGAAACCTTGGAAGAAGCCACCCAAATGCGAGTAGACATGTGCCCACCCTTTTTCAGAAACAAAACCGCGGCCATCTTGTTCGAGCAAGATATACGTTGCCATTCGTTCCTGAATTTCCTCATAGTCACTCAACTCGAGGACGTGAAAATTTGACTGATCTTGGTCAATCACGAGGGACAAGAAGAGCACGGCAAACGATCTAGTGAAGACGCCATCATTTTCCGGTTCCAAAATATGGAAGAACAAGACATCGTCTTGCAACAAATAATTTTTTAGCCAGACAACTTGTTCGTTCGTAATCTGTTGGTTTTTGAAGAGTGAGAGCAAGGTGAAGTAAACCCCAGTATCTCTAATCTTGGGATCACGGTTACCGATGTACTTCAACAAGAAGGCCAAGTCCTCATCGCTAATCTTGCCCTCCGCAAATTGGAGGTTCGAGGTTAGTTCGAAGAAATGTTGCCGCTCAGAACTATTTAACCGCGGTAAGCGGACCTGCGTCGGTTCCTGAATCTCGATTTCTGTCTGTAAGGCA
>CAMJXI010000168.1 GCA_946409675.1 uncultured Lactobacillus sp.
ACCGAGATCTACACTCTTTCCCTACACGACGCTCTTCCGATCTGTCACATCGGTGTCTTCAAGCAAGCCACGGTCAAGTTGTTCCTTCACGGAGAGTCTTTGGTCACGAATTGTGTCGTTGACTTCCTCCGTGTCTTCTTCAGCTTCCGGCATCTTACCGCTCATCATCATGTTCATCATTTCTTGCATGTTGTTTTGACGGCGTTCTTTCTTGATGCCAGGTACCAAAAGTTTCACTAATTTTTTATCGACTTCTTTAGAAGCTGTTAGACGAACCTTTTTAAATTCAGCCTTTTCTTCCATCGAAACAGCGAGCTCCACGAGGTCCCGGACGATTGATTCAACGTCGCGGCCGACATAGCCAACTTCAGTGAACTTTGTAGCTTCAACCTTTACGAATGGTGCATTGACGATTTTGGCAATTCTTCTGGCAATTTCGGTTTTACCAACACCAGTCGGACCAGCCATCAAAAGGTTCTTAGGCGTGACTTCTTGTTGGAGCTCTTCGGACAATTGCATCCGGCGATAGCGGTTATAAAGCGCCACACTGATGGCTTTTTTGGCGTCATCTTGACCGATGACGTATTCATCTAGAATGGCAACAACTTCTTTAGGTGTTTTAATACTCATTTTAGTTACCTGCCTCAATTTTATCTGTCTTAATATCTTGGTTCGTGTAGACATCAATCTCACTAGCAATCTCAACTGATTCCTTAGCGATATCTTCAGCACTCATGCCATCGGCATGGCGAATCATCGCAACAGCAGCAGCTTGAGCAAAATTACCACCGGAACCAATTGCAACGACGTTTTCGTCTGGTTCTAAGACTTCACCACCACCAGAAATAAGTAACAAGTCATTCTTATCAAAAGCAATCAAGAGGGCTTCGAGTTTTTGAAGTGTGGGGTCTTTCCGCCAATCCTTGGCTAATTCAACGGCTGCGCGTTTCAAGTTACCAGAGAAGGCTTCGAGTTTTCCTTCGAGACGTTCTTCTAAAGTTACTGCGTCAGCCACACCACCAGCAAAGCCGATTACGACTTGGTCATTGTAGATCCGGCGAATCTTCTTAGCCGTCTTCTTACTGATTACCTTTTCGCCCATGGTTACTTGGCCATCACCGGCGATTGCGGTCACACCGTTAAATTTAACTGCACTAATTGTTGTCATTTTTATTACCTTCTTCTAAAGAGTTTCGTTTAAAAAATTTTTGATAATCACTTTGTAAATGTTGCATGGTCACGTGCGTGTAAATCTGCGTACTTGAGAGACTACTATGACCCAATAATTCCTGCACTGTTCTAAGATCTGCCCCGTTATTGAGCATCGCTGTGGCAAAAGTATGCCGGAGCATGTGCGGGTGAATCTTCGTAGTGAGCGAGGATTTTTCAATGACTTTTTCAAGCACGTAACGGATACCCCGGGTCGTGATTTGCTCTCCCCGGTTGTTCACAAAGACATAGTTGTGCTGAGCACTAGACTTTGCCATTAACTTAGGTCGCGCCTCACTCAGATAAACCTGCAAGGCTTTTTTGGCGTGGTCGCCGAAAGGTACGAAGCGATCCTTGCTCCCTTTACCATGAACCAAAACGACTTGTAAATCAAAGTCTAATTGGCCAATCGTCAAGTTACTGACTTCACTCACTCGCATCCCTGTCGCATAGAATAACTCGAGCATTGCCCGGTTTCTTTGATCGAGGTCACTTTTACCTTCAACTGCGCTAAACAAGGCGGCCATTTCTTGCTCATAGAAGAAACGGGGCAAGCGTTTTTCGTTCTTGCGTAAGGTAATGGTCTCGGTGGGATTTTGTGCCACCAATTCACGCTTAATCAAAAAACGATAAAAGGAACGAAGAGCAGAAATCCGTCTGCCAATGCTGTCGCGGCGGTTGCCTTTGTCATCCATCTCAGCAATATAAAACTCGATGTCTTTGGCAGTTACTTGCTCAAAACTCTGAAACAGTTTTTGCTCGACCAAGAAATTTTGAAAATTCAAAATATCTTTTTGGTAAGCCGTAATTGTGGCCTCAGAATACTGGCGTTCATTTTTCAAGTAACTCAAAAATTTACTGATGTAATCGTCCAAATTAGGGCCTCAAAGTTTCTAACAAATACTCTTAAACATTAACTAAGTCGCTATCTAAGGGACCGATATTTGACTTAGTAACTCATTTTCAAACAACTTTTTACTTTACTCAAGCCTTTACCAAGTACTTAATACTTTTCTAAACAATTGACTAGACTTTTAGGACGGCGTTGTTTTCCTTAAATTCTGCCAGCGTATCTAAGGCCTTCATGGAAACGGCCATGTTTCTTTCGCGTTTTTGGCGGATTTTTTCTGGTAATTTAGGAATTAGGGAATAGTTCGCGTTCATTGGTTGGAAATGTTTGGCACTCGCGTGGGTGATGTAATAGGCCATTGAGCCAAGTGCAGTCGCCTTAGGGAAGATAATGTCTTCTTCACCCTTAGCACGCAAGTAGGCATTGACGCCGGCAACGAGTCCGCTTCCGGCACTCTCAACGTAACCTTCAACACCAGTCATTTGACAGCAAAATACAAATCAGCCTGTTTCTTCGACTCGTATGTCTGTTCAAGTACAA
>CAMJXI010000169.1 GCA_946409675.1 uncultured Lactobacillus sp.
CCGAGATCTACACTCTTTCCCTACACGACGCTCTTCCGATCTTATCGAACAAGATAAGCACGTCGCCGGCTATGCTCATGAGGCAGGCCGTGGGATCGTGATTGTCGTGAACAAGTGGGACTTAATCGAAAAGGACAACAATTCGATGAAGGAATTCGAAACGAAGATTCGCCAAGAATTCGCCTACCTTGATTACGCACCAATTGTTTTCGTTAGTGCTGTGACCAAACAAAGAGTCCAAAAACTGCCAGAACTGGTTCAAAAAGTCTACCATAACCAAAACCAAAGAATTCAATCTGCAGTCTTAAATGATTTATTATTAGAAGCAACAAAAATAACACCAACCCCATTAGTTCGTGGTAAGAGACTTCGCGTCTACTACATGACCCAAGTGGCGACAAACCCACCTACATTTGTGGTTTTTGTAAATGATCCGGAATTAATGCACTTCTCATATCAAAGATTTTTGATCAATCAATTACGTCAAAACTTTGATTTTTCTGGCACCCCAATTAAGCTCATCCCGCGTGAGCGTAAGTAGGAGCTGCTATTATTATTTGCTTATTGATTTATCAAAAGCTGATTTACGAACGTTTTTTGAAAAAAATAACGAAAAATGCTTGTTATAAAGCGTTTTCTATGATATTTTTAAGTCAAGAAAAATGATAGGTAGTCATCATTCTTCTTTATCCTTAGCGATAAGGGTAAACACGAACAGGAAATTGTTCAATCTTATGGAGGTGAATTGAATGGCAAACAAAGCAGAATTAGTTGCAGACGTAGCTAAAAAAGCAAAGTTGACTAAGAAGGAAGCTGCAGCAGCAGTAGAAGCTGTTTTCAGTTCTATTGAAAAAGATCTTTCTAAAGGCAACAAAGTACAATTAATCGGTTTCGGTACTTTTGAAGTACGTAGCCGTGCTGCACGTAAGGGTCGCAACCCACAAACTGGTGCAGAAATCGAAATTCCTGCAAGCAAAGTACCTGCATTCAAACCAGGTAAAGCGCTTAAAGACGCAGTTAAATAATTTTGATTATTCTGGTCGGTGCTTTCGAGCATCGATTTTTTATTTGCCTTTAATTGTAAGATTATTTATTTAAGGAGACTTCATGACATATTCAGAGCAAGTACTTGATGCGATTGAACAAAACAAATTTAGTGAGATTGATGAACTACTAGAAAAAGCGTCTAAGAACGACGAGCCAGAGATGCTTTCAAGCTTGGCAGAAGAATTAGTGGCTTTGGGCTTTTCCAATTATGCGACAGTCATCTACCGCCAACTAATTGCGGATTTTCCAAAGGAAGACTTATTTAAGATCTACCTCGCTGAAATCTTCTTGAACGACGATAAGAGTGATGATGGCTTGACGCTCTTATTCAATATTCCAAAGGATTCTGACGCTTACGTCAATTCTTTGCTGGTTCAAGCCGATTATTACCAAACCGAGGGAATCAACGAAGTCGCTAAGGCAAAACTCCAGGAGGCTTTCGGCATTGCCCCAGACGAACCGGTCATTTGGTTTGCTTTAGCAGAACTGGATTATCTGATGGGGGTTTATAATCAAGCCTTGCAACTCTACCAAAAACTCATCGACAACGATATTTTGGAGATGGCCGGCGTCTTGATTAAACGCCGACTGGCTTATACACTTGCTAACCTTGGTGAATACGAAGAGGCTTCCCAAATCTTGCAAGACATTGGGATTGCCGAATTAGATATCGATGCCCAATATGATGCCGGGTTGATCTATCTGCAAGCTGGCGACAACCAAAAAGCCATCGAATCCTTGAACAGCGTCTTAGAGGAACAACCAGACTACGTTAACGCTTATCCTAACTTGGCCAAGGCTTACCAGTTGGAAGACCAAAATCAAGATTTGTTGCGGACGGCGCAAGTGGGCCTAGGCTATAACAAGTTTGACGAGACCTTGTATCTGCTTGGGGCAAACGCCGCAGCCAATTTGGACGATTTAGAGACTGCTGAGAGTCTTTTGACCACCGGATTAGCAATTAACCGCGATAACGAGGGTTTACGCTTAAACCTCAGTAATTTGTACCTCAAACAACACGAGGACGAGAAAAACATTGAGTTATTTGAAGAGATGGCCGATGCCGACATTGAAGACCAAGCGCATTGGAATATGGCCATCAGCTATAACCGCTTGGAGAACTTTGAAGCAGCTAAGAAGGAATTCTTGCTTGCCTACCGCAGTTTCAAGGAGAACCCTGATTTCTTACGTCAACTAATCAATTTCTTCCAGGAAACGAGCGATACGGATATGCTTAAGCTTGTCCTAGAGAATTATCTCAAGTTGGTCCCTGATGACTTTGACATGCAAGAGTTGCTTGCAAGTTTGAATTAACAAAATAGAGTAAACAAAGTAAAAAGAGTAAAACAAAATAAATAGAGCAAAATAAAAGCTAGCCAAAAATTTTTGACTAGCTTTTATTTTGATTCAATTGGTTAGTAATTTTATCATTTGGTAGATCGGAAGAGCGTCGTGTAGGGAAAGAGTGTAGATCTCGGTGGT
>CAMJXI010000170.1 GCA_946409675.1 uncultured Lactobacillus sp.
AACAACGGCAAGACAAACGACCAGTTCTTTCTGATATCCGTGAATCTGGTTCTATTGAACAAGATGCCGATATTGTTGCCTTCCTCTACCGGGATGATTATTACCGCGAAGAGGCTGATGAGGACGACGATTTACCTCCAGCACCATCTGAGGATGAGGACAATGGTCAAGTTGAAGTCATTGTCGAAAAAAACAGATCTGGTGCTCGCGGGACGGCTAAGCTTGTTTTCATGAAAGCATACAATAGATTTACCAATACGGATAATTACCATTAATGTATTCAGTGTTTCATGTGAAACAAAAATAAGGTAAACAATGAGATTTGTGTTTCATGTGAAACAAAGATGGCGTTCATTTCTAAAATGAATGCTTTTTTTGCGTCTAAAAGCATATTATTTGCACAAAAGTCATAATAGTTGTTTTATTTTGGTGTAAGGATGATTGGGGAATCGTTTTCCAGTCAAGTGGGCGAAATTCATTTTTGTCTCGACTGATTTTCGCTCTTTTTGAGTTAAGGAGGAAATTGAGAAAGATGTTAGATGTAAAAAATTCACTAGCAAATGTCGGCAACACCGTGCAACATCACTACCTTCATATCAAAAATCAACATCCATTTATGAGGGCATGGGCGGTGCAGTTTGAAGTTGCTTATACGGACTTCCGGATCGTGCAAGTTGCTATCCAGCTCTCAGGTGCTGAAAACCATGATCTTTTGCGTGACTTTTCATTGACCTACGAAGCAATTTATAAATACGAATATGCTTTTGCGGCAGGCGGACTCGAAGGCTTCAACGATCAGTTCGGAAATGAGATTGACGACTATGGCAAACTAGTTGATAAATTTGCTGGCTTAGTTGACCAAGTTACCGCATTACAACAAAAAGGAGAAAGTACAGATGACAAGTGAGATTAGAAGAGATCCAATTGAAGATGAATTAATGACCCCTGAAAATAGTGTGTTTTTGTTGATTGATTACCAACCAACCCAAATTAGTTCAATTAATTCGATGGATCGTGCAACCTTAATTATGAAGATCCAACAAACCATTAATTTAATTAAGCTTTATAATGTACCAATTATTCTTTCAACTGTTAACGTAGCAACCGGAAGAAATAAAGAGACGATTTCTTCAATCAAAGACTTATTACCTGGCGTAACCAGCTATGATCGTACATCGATTAATGCTTGGGAAGATACGGAATTTAAGGCTGCAGTTAAGGCTACGGGACACAAAAAACTAATTATTTGTGCACTATGGACAGAAGCTTGTTTAACATTCCCAACCCTCGACGCTCTGAAGGAAGGCTTCGAAGTCTTCCCAGTTGTTGATGCAGTAGGTGGTACCTCTATTGTGGCTCATGAAACTGCTCTTCGCAGAGTTGAGGCAGCAGGGGCACAACTAACTTCAATTGCGCAACTTGCTTGTGAGCTACAACGTGATTGGAGTCACGGCGATACTGTTCCTGGATTTACCAAGAACTTATTAGACGACGGTATTTTCTTGAATTTAAGTTAGAACTTTAAACCTGTTTCCTTAATTGAAAGAAGGTGGTGTTTTGTCAAAAGAACGTGTTAATGCGTTGAGCGATGGGGTTTTTGCAATCCTTTTGACAATTTTAATTTTGGAATTTCATCCGGAAACGATTAAGCCGGGGCATCTCTCCTCGCTAGTTCTGCAGCAAGGCCCACTATTTTTGATGTACGTGATGTCATATTTCTATGTTGGTAATAGTTGGCTCTTTCACCACGATTATTTTATCTACGTCAAACATACGACAAGAATGTTGAACATCTTGAATTTATTAGTATTATTCACGGTCACGTGGATCAACTATGCGATGGTCTTGCTGATTGAAACACTGACGAGCGGTGATACCTCTGATATTCAGGTGGCGTTTATCGTGTACGACATCGTCGCAATTTCCATATCTGTGTCGTTCTTAGTAATTTACCGCTATTTGGAGTCACACGAAGAGATGCATTCGTTTGATGGTATTGAAGAGAGATACAGACGAATTCGTTCTGACCCTATCAGAAGTATTCTGATTTATCTGGTTTCGATTGGAGCAACATTCTTCTCCAACTTGCTTGCAGGAGCATTGCTTTTCGCAGGGGTTATTTTCCACTTCGTGGCCTACCTGCGCTTTAGCCGCGTAATCCACTATGGCGTAACTAAAAGCCTAACAACAAACGTTGCTGAAAAAGTCGTTAAAGAGGTTAAGAAGATTTAGCAAAAAATATCCAAAAGGGCAGCTACTACAATTTCTCTTGTAGTAACTGCCTTTTGTTTGGCCTAAATGCCTGGGATATTGATGTTGTAATTTTTACGGACGTTCTGGATTAGTTCTTCGATGATTTTTCCGGCAATCTGTCGGTTCTCCGGTGAGAGGGAGCTGTAGACTTTGCTAAACTTTGTCAAACCAACAATTTTGTTGCTCAAAAGTTGATCGACGTCGGTAATGTTAATTTCATCGAGTGCTTCGAAAAGTGCACTCCAAAGCTGTTCTCTTTGATCAGGTGAGACC
>CAMJXI010000171.1 GCA_946409675.1 uncultured Lactobacillus sp.
GACCAATTCGATGTTTTGATTATCGGTCGAGGCGGTGGGTCTTTTGAGGATCTTTATCCTTTCAACGAAGAGATGGTGGTCAAAAAGATTGCCGGGATGAATATCCCAGTGATTAGCTCCGTTGGACACGAAACCGACGTGACCATCAGCGACTTAGTCGCAGATGTCAGAGCAGCAACCCCAACGGCCGCAGCCGAGTTTGCTACTCCTGATTTACAGGCGGAATTGATTAATCTGCGCAAACTCCAAAATTCCCTTTTTGCCAACATCAAGAAGGAAATCAAGCAAAATCGCTTAGGATTAGAACGTGTTAATTCACACATTATCATGAAGCAGCCTAACCGCCTTTTTGAACAGCGAATCCAGTACCTCGACCAAGTTAAGCAACAATTCAACCATGTCGTCGCTAATTATTTTGGGCAAAAGAGACAGAGTCTGGTGCTCGTGCAGAATAAACTCACCGGGATTTCGACCCAACAAAAGATCTCAGATTTACGCATGAAAAATCATTACCTAAGCCAGACAATGTTTGCTAAAATTAAGGCAGTAGTAACGGCCAAACGACACGACCAAGTTGTTGTTATTCGCCAACTCGACGAGTTGAGCCCGTTGAAAATTTTGAGTCGGGGATACGTGTTTACCACTGACGAAGATGATAAAGTAGTAACTAAAGCCCAGGACTTAAAAGTGCACCAACAATTGAATTTACATTTTACTGATGGTCAAGTATTGACTAAGGTTGATAAAATTATGGAGGCAAATCGTGACTGAAAAGAAAGTTAGTTTTGAAGCGCAATTAAGCGAATTAGAAAAAATCGTGACTAATCTGGAGAACGGCTCAATTCCTTTGGAAGAGGCTTTGGAACAGTTTAAGAATGGTGTTAAATTAAGCCAAGACTTAGAGAAGAAACTAAACGATGCTGATGCCACGGTTGCCAAATTGATGGATCAAGACGGTCAAATCAAACCGTTAGATATTAGTGAGACAAACGATGCCAACTAAAAATTATTCAGATTTTGTCGTGCGCTATTCGCTCACGCTGAACGATTTTTTTCAAAAAGCCTTCGTAGCCCGCGTACAAAACCCCGAACTGCGTGAAATATTAAGCTACTCAGTCTTAGCTGGTGGTAAGAGAATCCGGCCACTGCTTTTTTTGGCAACCTTACACGAACTAGGACAAGAAATTACCGATGAGCACATTAAAGTTGCCGGTGGGATTGAATTAATCCACACCTATTCATTGGTGCACGATGACTTACCAGCGATGGACAACGACGATTACCGCCGTGGCCAATTGACCAGCCATAAGAAGTTTGGCGAAGCCCAAGCTATTTTGTCTGGGGACGCGCTCTTGACCCTAGGGATTAATTGGATTGCAATGGCTAAGCTTGATGCTAGTGCAATCCAACAAGTAATCCAAATCATGACTGAGACCAGTGGAGTCAACGGTATGATTGAGGGCCAATACCTCGATATCGTTTCGACTAATCACGAACTTTCCTTAGCTGAAATTAAGGTGATGGAAGAAAAGAAGACCGCCGAATTAATTATTGGTGCAGTGAAGTCGGCCTGTGTCTTAGGTCAAGCGACCGAAGAACAAACTGAAAACTTAGTGAGTTTTGCTGAAAAATTTGGCCAGGCTTTTCAAATATACGATGACTTGGTTGATTCTCTTGAAACTAGTGCCGAGGCTGGTAAAGCGACCTCTAAGGATGAAGAACGGGGTAAGAATAATTATGCCAATACTCAAGGTATTGCTAGTGCCCAAAGTGATTTAACAGAATTAATTGAATTGATGAAGCAAGATTTAGCAGCGTTTGATGCTGGTGTCTTACCAGAATTTGCGAACGTCTTTAAGAAAGTGTTAGTTAATGACTAAAAAAAGAGTTGATGTTTTATTAGCCGAAAAGAAATTATTTAATTCCCGTGCCCAAGCGCAACGGGCAATCATGGCGGGACTGGTCCTAGATCATAATTCGGAGCGCATCGATAAAGCGGGAGATCGTTTTGACGAAGACGAAGAATTTATTGTCAAAGATGATGGTCAAAAATACGTCAGTCGTGGTGGCTTTAAACTAGAAAAAGCCCTCAAGGTCTTCAATATCGATTTAAAGGATAAGATCTGTTTAGATATCGGTGCCTCCACTGGTGGCTTTACTGACGTTGCCTTACAGAGTGGGGCCAAGATGGTTTACGCGCTTGATGTTGGTTACAACCAACTAGCTTGGCAATTACGCGACAACAAGCAAGTGATTGTCATGGAACGCCAGAACTTTCGTTTTAGTAAACCAGAGGACTTTACCGAAGGTTTACCAGACTTTTCGATGACCGATGTTTCTTTTATCTCACTAGATTTGATTTTGCCTCCATTGCACGCTATCTTAAAGATGGACTGTGATGCCGTTTGCTTAATCAAGCCGCAGTTTGAAGCGGGACGGGAGAATGTCGGCAAAAACGGGATCATTCGTGACCACAAAGTCCACGAGATGGTCATCAATCACACGATTGGATCTGCCTTGAAGA
>CAMJXI010000172.1 GCA_946409675.1 uncultured Lactobacillus sp.
GAAATGGCTGGCTCCACAAACGTTGTGATGGATGGTCGTGATATCGGGACAACAGTCTTGCCTAACGCTGAAGTTAAAATTTTTTTGGTGGCCAGTGCAGAGTCACGTGCCCAAAGAAGATTTCTCGATTATCAGCAAAAAGGGATTGAACAAGACGTCACGGTGGCCGAGTTAAAGGCAGATATCGAAGCACGCGATTACAAAGATTCGCACAGAAAAATCTCTCCGCTGCAAAAAGCGAGTGATGCAATTGAAATTGATACAACAAAAATGTCGATTGATGACGTTGTCAATGCTATAATTGATATTATTGGAAAAAAAAGCAACAAAAATTAGCAAAATGCTAGTAAAATAAGATGTTTTACTCTAAAATAAGAGGGAGACATTGGGAGGTAGTTATGGTAGATAATAATAATTTTATGATGGATGCTCTAGAAGAGATGAACGGAGTAGAACCAGGTAAAGTTGTCGAAGTTGAGGTTTTGAGCGTCGAAGACGGTCAAGTAATCGTCGGCGTAGTTGGTGCAGGGGTAGAAGGCGCAATCCAAAAGAAAGAATTCACACGTAATAACAGCGAGAACTTACGTGATTTAACTAAAGTTGGAGCACAATTTGAAGCACTTGTTTTGAGACGTGCTGGTGGAGATAAGGAAAACGGAGAATTCCTTTTCAGTATCACCCGCTTAAAAGAACGTGCTGCATTCACTAAGCTTGAAAAAGAATTTGAAGCAGGTAACGTTATCGAAGGTAAAGTTACAGGCTCAGTTCGTGGTGGCTTACTTGTTGATGTAGGAACTCGTGGTTTCTTACCAGCATCACTTATCAGTGATCACTATGTTTCAGATTTGCGTCCATACATTGGCCAAACCTTGAAACTTAAGATTTCTGAAATCGATGCATCTAAGAACCGTTTGGTTCTTTCACGTAAAGAATTACTTTCAGAAGAACATCAAGCAGCATTTGATAAGATTGCTAACAGCTTAGCTGTTGGTGACATTATCGAAGGTAAAGTTTCCCGCTTGACTAACTTTGGTGCATTCATTGACCTTGGTGGTGTTGACGGACTTGTTCACATCTCTGAAATTTCACACAAACGTGTTGAAAAACCAAGTGATGTATTAACTGCAGGTGAAACTATTCATGTTAAGGTTATCGGTATCGATGCTGACAAACAACGTATTTCACTTTCAATTAAACAAACTGAAAAGTCACCTTTTGAACAAGCAACTAACGAAATCAGCCAAGGCGACATCATTGAAGGAACTGTTAAATCATTAACTGATTTCGGTGCTTTCGTTGAAATCGCTAACGGTATTCAAGGCTTAGTTCACGTTTCTGAAATTGCTAACGAACATGTAAAAGTTCCTGCAGATAAATTATCTGTTGGCGACAAAGTTACTGTTAAAGTACTTAGCATCGATAAGGGTGAAAAGAGAATTTCACTTTCAATCAAGCAAGCTACTGCAACAGACTCAGATGAATCCGCAAAAGATTCAACTGAAGATGTAACAGAAAAATACATGAAAGATAATGACACAGGCTTTGCCGTTGGTGATATTATCGGAGATCAATTGAAAGATTAAGCGATAAGTTAAAAAGTTGACTTCGGTCAACTTTTTTTTGATTAAGGAGTGGAAATTTATGAGAACGCCCATTGTTGCAATAGTTGGCCGTCCTAACGTTGGGAAATCAACGATTTTCAATAGGATTGTCAATGAAAGAATTTCAATTGTTGAAGATGAACCAGGTGTAACACGGGATCGGATTTATGCGCATTCTGACTGGCTGGGACATAATTTTCGCCTGATTGATACCGGTGGTATCACTTTAGGTGACGATTTATTTGACGAAGAAATAAAAGCCCAAGCTGAAATCGCCATTGACGAAGCAGATGTCATTGTCTTTTTGGTTGATGCAGTTAGTCATTTGACTGTGCTCGACGAAAATATCGCGAAGCTTTTGTTCAAAACAAACAAACCTGTGATCGTCGCAGTTAACAAAGCCGACAACCCAGAACAAAGAACGGATATCTACGACTTCTATGCGCTTGGTTTCGGAGATCCTATTCCGGTTTCTGGTGCACACGGTACTGGTATCGGTGATCTTTTGGATGAAGTCGTTAAGAACTTCCCTGAAGATGAAGGAATTGAAGAAGACGATTCGATTAAATTTAGTTTCATCGGTCGGCCAAACGTCGGTAAATCTTCTTTGGTTAACGCATTATTAGGTCAAGACCGCGTCATCGTTTCCGAAGTCGAAGGTACGACGCGTGATGCCATCGATACGAAATTCACCGCTGACGGCCAAGAGTACACAATGGTCGATACAGCCGGAATTAGAAAACGTGGTAAAGTCTACGAAAAGACCGAAAAGTACGCTGTAATGCGTGCTATGAGCGCTATCGACCGTTCTGACGTCGTTTTAGTTGTAATTGACGCCAAAACCGGGATTATCGAACAAGATAAGCACGTCGCCGGCTATGCTCATGAGGCAGGCCGTGGGA